>NZ_JBHYXC010000004.1:0-142475 GCF_042751495.1 Streptomyces sp. NPDC059373
GGAGCGGCCGGGGGGACGGCAGGAGGGGCGGTGTGGCGCAGGGTGGGGATCCTTGGCCCGTACCCTGCGCTCAGAGCGAACAGTTCCGCGTAGGGCCCCTCTTCTCTGCCGTCCTCGCACCGCTTCGCGGGCTTCGGACGGCTGCGCCGGACTCCGTCCGTCGTGCCGGGGTGGGGGCTGCGGGAGCGGCCGGGGGGACGGCAGGAGGGGCGGTGTGGCGCAGGGTGGGGATCCTTGGCCCGTACCCTGCGCTCAGAGCGAACAGTTCCGCGTAGGGGATTGCTGGGCCCGACCTGCGCGTTAGGGTCCGTAAGTACGAGGGCAGAGTGCCCTTCACTCAGCCCACGAGAAGACCCTGAGACGGCTTGACGGCCGTCCGACAACGAGCAGGTGGATACGTGACGCTTCCGATGCCTTCCGCCGCCGGCGAGCCGACCTTCGGTGGCCTCGGCGACCAGGTCTACAACCGGCTGCTCAATGAGCGGATCATCTTCCTCGGCCAGGCGGTCGACGACGACATCGCCAACAAGATCACCGCGCAGCTGCTGCTCCTTGCCACTGACCCGGACAAGGACATCTTCCTCTACATCAACAGCCCCGGCGGCTCGGTGACGGCCGGCATGGCCATCTACGACACCATGCAGTTCATCCCCAACGACGTGGTCACCATCGCCATGGGCCTCGCTGCCTCGATGGGCCAGTTCCTGCTGACCGCCGGCGCCCCCGGCAAGCGCTTCGCGCTGCCGAACACCGACATCCTGATGCACCAGCCGTCCGCCGGCCTCGCCGGCTCGGCCTCCGACATCAAGATCCACGCCGAGCAGCTGCTCCGTACGAAGAAGCGGATGGCCGAGCTGATCGCACAGCACTCCGGCCAGTCCGTCGAGGTCATCACCCGCGACTCCGACCGCGACCGGTGGTTCTCCACCGAGGCGGCCAAGGAGTACGGCCTGATCGACGACGTCATCACGCACGCCGCCAACGTGCCGGGCGGTGGCGGCACCGGGGCCTGAGCCCCGTCCCCGACATTCCGCCACCCAGCCCACTGCTCATCCCCAGGACGGTGAACGTGAACCCCAACAACATCCCCGGCGGCGGCCTCTACGACCGTATGACGCCCGCCGAGGCCCGCTACGTCGTTCCGCGGTTCGTGGAGCGCACCTCGCAGGGCATCCGCGAGTACGACCCGTACGCGAAGCTCTTCGAGGAGCGGGTGATCTTCCTCGGCGTCCAGATCGACGACGCCTCCGCCAACGACGTCATGGCGCAGCTGCTGTGCCTGGAGTCGATGGACCCCGACCGTGACATCTCGGTCTACATCAACAGCCCCGGCGGCTCGTTCACCGCGCTCACCGCGATCTACGACACGATGCAGTTCGTGAAGCCGGACATCCAGACGGTCTGCATGGGCCAGGCGGCCTCCGCCGCGGCCGTGCTGCTCGCCGCCGGCACCCCCGGCAAGCGGATGGCGCTGCCGAACGCCCGCATCCTGATCCACCAGCCGTACAGCGAGACGGGCCGTGGCCAGGTGTCCGACCTGGAGATCGCGGCGAACGAGATCCTGCGGATGCGCGCGCAGCTCGAGGAGATGCTCGCCAAGCACTCCAGCACGCCGATCGAGCAGATCCGTGACGACATCGAGCGCGACAAGATCCTTACGGCCGAGGAATCGCTGTCGTACGGTCTGATCGACCAGATCGTCTCGACCCGCAAGACCTCCTCCGCGGCGGTCTGAGGTCCGCGACTCACGCCCCTCTTGCGGGTGGCCGAGGTTGTGCACGTCACCACCCAGTCACCGCAAGGGGGGCCCGTACGGGGGTCCCGGCAAGGTACCGTCGATAGGCAAGCACCAGGACTCGTCGTAGCCGACGGGACCCAGGCGAAGGGGAAACACCTCGTGGCACGCATCGGTGACGGCGGCGACCTGCTGAAGTGCTCATTCTGCGGAAAGAGCCAGAAGCAGGTGAAGAAGCTCATCGCAGGGCCCGGTGTGTACATCTGCGACGAGTGCATCGACCTCTGCAACGAAATCATCGAGGAGGAGCTCGCAGAGTCCTCCGAAGTGCGCTGGGAGGACCTTCCCAAGCCGCGCGAGATCTACGAGTTCCTGGAGAGCTACGTCGTCGGCCAGGAGCCGGCGAAGAAGGCGCTCTCCGTAGCGGTCTACAACCATTACAAGCGCGTCCAGGCCGGCGAGAACTCCGGCGGCCGCGGCCATGACGACGGCATCGAACTCGCCAAGTCCAACATCCTGCTGCTGGGCCCCACGGGCTCCGGCAAGACCCTGTTGGCCCAGACCCTCGCCCGGATGCTGAACGTGCCCTTCGCCATCGCGGACGCCACGGCGCTCACCGAGGCGGGATACGTCGGCGAGGACGTCGAGAACATCCTGCTGAAGCTGATCCAGGCGGCGGACTACGACGTCAAGAAGGCCGAGACCGGGATCATCTACATCGATGAGATCGACAAGGTCGCCCGTAAGAGTGAAAATCCTTCGATCACCCGGGATGTCTCCGGTGAGGGCGTCCAGCAGGCCCTCCTGAAGATCCTGGAGGGCACGACGGCCTCGGTGCCCCCGCAGGGCGGCCGCAAGCACCCCCACCAGGAATTCATCCAGATCGACACGACGAACGTCCTGTTCATCGTCGGCGGCGCCTTCGCCGGCCTGGAGAAGATCATCGAGTCCCGGGCGGGTGCCAAGGGCATCGGCTTCGGCGCCACGATCCGCTCCAAGCGCGAGATCCAGGCCTCGGACCAGTTCCAGGAGGTCATGCCGGAGGATCTGGTCAAGTTCGGCATGATCCCCGAGTTCATCGGCCGCCTCCCGGTCATCACCAGCGTCCACAACCTGGACCGCGAGGCGCTTCTCCAGATCCTGATCGAGCCGCGCAACGCCCTCGTCAAGCAGTACGAGCGCCTTTTCGAACTCGACGGCGTGGAGCTGGAGTTCGAGCGGCCCGCCCTCGAAGCCATCGCCGACCAGGCCATCCTCCGTCAGACCGGCGCCCGCGGGCTCCGCGCCATCATGGAGGAGGTGCTGATGTCCGTGATGTACGAGGTCCCCTCCCGCAAGGACGTCGCCCGCGTCGTCATCACCGAGGACGTCGTCCACTCCAACGTGAACCCGACCCTGGTGCCGCGCGAGCCCCGCACCATCGGCAAGGGCGAGCAGAAGAGCGCCTAGCGCTCGTACGGCGCGTAGCGCAGATAAGCGAAAGGGGGGCGCCCGGAATTCTCCGGGCGCCCCCCTTCGTGCTGTTGCTGCGGGAGCCTGCTTACTTCGCGACGCGCACGTCGCTGCGGAACTTCGCCGTGGTCTCGGCCCAGCTGGTGACGGACGGGGCCGTCGGCACGCTGGTGGCGCTGGTCGAGGCCGTCCACATCACCAGTCCGACCGTGCTGTCGTCGCCCCACACGCAGAAGGGCGCCTTGTAGACGCCGTAGTCCTTCATGCCGCACTTCATGACGTCACCGTCGAAGCCGGCCGGCGTCTGCTTGGTCGAGCTGGAGCCGGAGACGGCCGCCGTCAGCATCGTGTCCACCACGGTGTTGGGATCCGAGACCGAGCCGTACACCCCGGCGAAGATGAGCTCGTTGCTGCCGCTCTTCCAGGCGCCGCTGATGGACGTGCCGTTCGAGATGCCGTTGTCGCTGCCGGTCGTCGTCTTCCCCAGCTGCGAGGCCATGGCGGGGTCCTTGGTGTACGAGCCGCTGAGCACGGTGTCCGGTGTCGTCAGCTTGTAGTCACCACCGCTGCTGCTGCCGCCGCCCGTCAGGAAGACCACACCGGCGCCGATCAGGGCGACCGCCACCACGGCGGCGACCACGATGCCGATGATCTTGCCCTTGCCGCCGCCACTGGGGGGCGGCGGCGGGGTGCCCCAGTCGGGCTGGCCGGGCTGCTGGCCGTACGGCGGCTGCTGGCCGTAGGGGCCCGGCTGCTGCGGGAAGCCGCCCGGCTGCTGCTGGGGCGGGTAGCCGTAGCCCGGAGCGGGCGCGGCGGGCTGGGCCGGCGGGGCCGGCTGCTGGGGATAGCCGGGCTGTCCCCCGTAGCCAGGCTGGCCGCCGTAACCCGGCTGCGGCGGCGGCTGGTTGTAGCTCATGCGAGATTCCCCTCGTGATACTTCTGTCTCGCAGACATCCTCGCGGATTGTTTACCCCGTCCTTACACCGGGGCTGTGCGGGATTTGTAACGGCCGTGCGGGAGGCCTTTATCTGATCTCGACCCGGGTATCCGTACGCACTTCGGCGGTGAGCGTCGCGGCGGCGTCGGTGGAGGTGCTGCCGGAGATCGCGGTCAGCGGATCGAGGTCCATCACCATGGCGACGGTGCTGGAATCGCCCCAGATGCAGACCGGGATGTTCAGTTGGGTGCTCGACGAACCCGTCGAGGCCACCGTGGTCCTGAAGATCTGACACTTCATCACCGCGCCGCCGTCGAGGCCCTCCGGGGTGACCTTCGCCGGGCTGCCGAGGGCCGATGCCTTGTCGTCCTCGTCCTTGATCGAGGCGGCCATCACCAGGAACAGTGCGTCGATCGCCTGCTCGGGCTGCGCCACCGTGCCGTAGACGCCGCCGAACTGCAGGGCCGCCTTGTTGGCGCCCTCGTAGTCCGCGGAGACCACGTGGGGATCGGTGATGCCGGGGAGCTGCTCGAGCTGTTTCTCGTCCTTCGAGCTCAGATCGCTGTCGTTCTTGCCCGATCCGGAGCGCGTGAAGGTCTCCGCGACCGTCGCCGGCGTCGTGAGCTTGTACTTCTTGCCGTCGTCGGCGCTGCTGCCGCTCCCGGTCCCGCTCCCGCCTTCGCTCGTGAGCGCGACGACGCCACCGCCGATCACGGCTGTCGCCACGACCGCCGCGATGACGATCCCGATCGTCCTCCCCCTGCCACCGCGCCGGGGCTGCGGTGGGGGAGGGACCGGCGGGTAGCCGCCGTACCCCGGCTGGGGCTGACCGTAGGGCTGCTGCGCGTACGGCTGCTGCGCGTAGGGGTTGGCCGGCGGCGCGGGGGGTGCCTGCGGGGGCTGCCCGTACGGGCCGGGCTGGGCGCCGTAGCCGTAGCCGTAACCAGGCTGGGGTGGCGGCTGGTGGTAACTCATCGGAGGAATCCCCTCGTTCACTCGGCCGGTCGGCCGTGGGGCGTCATCCTTCCGGATCACTCACCCCGCCCCTGCCGCAGGGCGGATACGGATTCGTAACGCGGCACGGCGCGCCCGTAGACTGAGCGTCGTGACCGAGAACACTCAGCAGCCAGCCAGCACCCCCGAACTGCCGACCCAGTACGCACCGGCCGAGGTAGAGGGGCAGCTGTACGAGCGCTGGGTAGAGCGCGGTTACTTCGAGGCCGACGCGAAGAGCGACAAGAAGCCGTACACGATCGTCATTCCGCCGCCGAACGTCACCGGCAGCCTCCACCTGGGCCACGCCTTCCAGCACACCCTGATGGACGCCCTCACCCGCCGCAAGCGGATGCAGGGCTACGAGGCGCTGTGGCTGCCCGGCATGGACCACGCCGGTATCGCCACCCAGAACAAGGTGGAGCAGCAGCTCGCCGAGGAGGGCAAGTCGCGCAACGACCTGGGCCGGGAGGCCTTCGTCGAGCGGGTGTGGCAGTGGAAGGAAGAGTACGGCGGCAGGATCCTCGGCCAGATGCGGCGGCTCGGCGACGGCGTCGACTGGTCGCGTGAGCGCTTCACCATGGACGAGGGGCTGTCGCGCGCCGTCCAGACGATCTTCAAGAAGCTGTACGACGACGGGCTGATCTACCGCGCCGAGCGCATCATCAACTGGTGCCCGCGCTGTCTGACCGCCATCTCCGACATCGAGGTCGAGCACGAGGACCGCGACGGGGAGCTGGTCTCGATCCGCTACGGCGAGGGCGAGAACGCGATCGTCGTCGCCACCACCCGCGCCGAGACGATGCTCGGCGACACCGCCGTCGCCGTCCACCCCGACGACGAGCGGTACCGGCACCTCATCGGCACCGAGGTCGAGCTGCCGCTGACCGGCCGCCGGATCCCCATCGTCGCCGACGCGCACGTCGACCCCGCGTTCGGCACCGGCGCGGTCAAGGTGACCCCGGCGCACGACCCCAACGACTTCGAGATCGGCCAGCGGCACGGCCTGCCCTCGCTGACGATCATGGACGACCACGCGCGGATCACGGTCCACGGCCCGTTCCAGGACATGGACCGGCTGGAGGCCCGCGACGCTGTGGTCGGCGCGCTGCGCTCGCAGGGCCGGATCGTCGCGGAGAAGCGTCCGTACGTCCACGCGGTCGGCCACTGCTCGCGCTGCAGGACGATCATCGAGCCCCGGCTGTCCCTGCAGTGGTGGGTCAAGGTCGACCCGCTCGCGCAGGCGGCGGGCGACGCGGTCCGCGACGGCCGGGTGAAGATCCACCCGGCAGAGATGTCGGGTCGCTACTTCCAGTGGGTCGACAACATGCACGACTGGTGCATCTCGCGCCAGCTGTGGTGGGGCCACCGCATCCCCGTCTGGTACGGCCCCGACGGCGAGGTCGTCTGCGTCGGCCCCGACGATCAGCCGCCCACCGGGGAAGGCTGGACGCAGGACGCCGACGTCCTCGACACCTGGTTCTCCTCCGGCCTGTGGCCCTTCTCGACCCTCGGCTGGCCGGAACAGACCCCGGACCTGGCGAAGTTCTACCCGACCGACGTCCTGCTGACCGGCCACGACATCATCTTCTTCTGGGTCGCCCGGATGATGATGTTCGGCCTCTACGCGATGGACGGCGTCGCCCCCTTCCACACCATCGCCCTCACCGGCCTGGTGCGCGACGAGCGCGGCAAGAAGATGTCCAAGTCCTTCGGGAACGTGGTCGACCCGCTCGACTGGATGGACAAGTACGGGTCGGACGCCCTGCGCTTCACCCTCGCGCGCGGCGCCAACCCCGGTACGGACGTGCCGATCGGCGAGGACTGGGTCCAGGGCTCCCGCAACTTCACCAACAAGATCTGGAACGCGACGCGCTTCGCGCTCATGAACGGCGCGACGGTGGACGGCCCGCTGCCGCCCGTCGAGGAGATGTCGGCGGCCGACCGCTGGATCCTGTCCCGGCTCTACGCGACCGTCGCCGAGACCGACGCGCTCTACGACGACTACCAGTTCGCGAAGCTCAGCGACGCCCTCTTCCACTTCGCGTGGGACGAGGTCTTCGACTGGTACGTCGAGCTGTCCAAGACCACGTTCATCGCGGGCGGCCGGCCGGCTCAGGTCTCCGGGCGCGTGCTGGGCGAGGTGCTCGACGTGCTGCTGCGTCTGCTGCACCCGGTGGTGCCGTTCGTCACCGAGACGCTGTGGACCACGCTCACCGGGCGCGAGTCGGTCGTCGTCGCCGACTGGCCCACCGACTCCGGCTTCCGCGACACCGCCGCGGAGACCGAGATCGGCGCCGTCCAGTCGCTCATCACCGAGGTCCGCCGCTTCCGCGCCGACCAGGGCCTCCAGCCCGGCCAGAAGGTCCCGGCCCGGCTTGAGCTCTCCGGCACCGGGCTCGGCGCCCACGAGGCCGCGGTGCGGCAGATCCTCCGCCTCCAGCCGGAGGGCGACGCCTTCACCGCGACCGCCACCCTCCCGGTGGCCGGCGCCACCGTCGGCCTCGACCTCTCCGGCACGATCGACGTCGAGGCCGAGCGCAAGCGCCTCGCCAAGGACCTCGCCGCCGCCGAGAAGGAAAAAGCCCAAGCCACCGCCAAGCTCGGCAACGACGCGTTCCTCGCCAAGGCCCCCGAGCCCGTCGTCGCCAAAATCCGCACCCGCCTCGCCGCGGCGGAGGCCGACATCGCCCGCATCACGACGCAGCTCGCGGCTTTGCCGCAGGCCTGACCGCCGGGTCGGGCTGGGGGGCTGCGCCCCCTTGCCCCCCAGTCAGGTTGGGGGTGGCCCGTTCCGAGGCGGAACGGGCTGGCCCAACCTGCCGGCACCCGACGACGGGCGCGCACCACGATGGTGAGTGGCCGGGGGTGGGTCGGCGGCCTCGCGTCCGCGGCCGGGTTGTGCCAGCCCGTTCCGCCTCGCGGAACGCTCTCCCACAACCCGCTGGGTCCCGGCGCGGACGTGGCCGACGCCGGGAAGGGGGCACCTGGTCCGTAGACTGGGGGTTGTGAGTACGCGCCCCGAGGATGACCCCCTTTCCGACGCCCTGTCCCTGTTCGGGGCCGGCGGTTCCGACGACGCCGACGAAGACCCGGAAGGGCGGGAGGCGGACCTTGCCGTGATCGAGGCGGGGAGCCGGACGCTGCGTGCCGGGGGACCGGTGCAGCAGGACGACGGGGTGCCGACCCGGCCCCAGGACCCCGAGGTGGACAAGGCCCTCCGCGACGTCGAGACGGAGCTGGCCGGGCGCTGGGGCGAGACGAAGCTCGAACCCTCGCTCGACCGGATGACGGCGCTGATGGACATCCTGGGCGAGCCGCAGCGCGCGTACCCGGCGATCCACATCACCGGCACCAATGGCAAGACGAGCACCGCCCGCATGATCGAGCAGCTGCTGCTGGGGTTCGAGCTGCGCACCGGCCGCTACACCAGCCCGCACGTGCAGTCGGTGACCGAGCGGATCAGCCTGGACGGCGCGCCGATCGCGCCGGAGAAGTTCATCGAGACGTACCAGGACATCAAGCCGTACGTCGAGATGGTGGACGGCTCGCAGAAGCACCGGATGTCCTTCTTCGAGGTGCTGACCGGCATGGCGTACGCGGCCTTCGCCGACGCGCCCGTCGACGTCGCCGTGGTCGAGGTCGGCATGGGCGGCAGCTGGGACGCCACGAACGTGGTGGACGGTTCGGTGGCCGTGGTGACCCCGGTCGCGCTGGACCACACGGACCGGTTGGGCGAAACGCCCGCCGAGATCGCCACCGAGAAGGCGGGGATCATCAAGAAGGACGCGACCGTCGTCCTCGCCCAGCAGCCGGTCGAGGCGGCCCAGGTGCTGCTGAAGAAGGCCGTGGAGGTGGACGCCACGGTCGCCCGCGAGGGCATGGAGTTCGGGGTCGCGCACCGCGAGGTGGCGGTCGGCGGGCAGATGCTGACGCTGCGCGGGCTGGGCGGCGAGTACGAGCAGGTGTTCCTGCCGCTGCACGGCGAACACCAGGCGCACAACGCGGCCGTGGCGCTGGCCGCCGTCGAGGCGTTCTTCGGCATCGGTACGTCGCACGCCCGCACCCTGGACATCGACACCGTCCGCGCCGCCTTCGCGACCGTCACCTCGCCGGGCCGCCTGGAGGTCGTACGCCGCAGCCCGACCATCGTGCTGGACGCCGCGCACAACCCGGCGGGCGCGCGGGCGGCCGCGGCGGCGGCGGCGGAGGCGTTCGGCTTCACCCATCTGGTGGGGGTCGTCGGGCCGAGCGGTGACAAGGACGTACGAGGGCTGCTGGAGGCCTTCGAACCGGTCTTCGCCGAGGTCGTGGTGACCCAGAACTCCACCTTCCGGGCGATGGACGTGGACGAGCTGGCGGCGCTCGCGGTCGAGGTCTTCGGCGACGACCGCGTGCAGGTCGAGCCCCGCCTCGACGACGCGGTGGAGGCGGCGATCACGCTCGCGGAGGAGAACGGCGAGTTCTCCGGGGCGGGCGTGCTGGTCACCGGCTCGGTGATCACGGTGGGAGAGGCCCGGCTGCTGCTGGGCCGGAAGTGAGCTGAGGACGATGCGGACCCTGTGCGCGAGCACGCTGATCGGTGAGTTCTTCGTGATCGGCTTCGCCGGTCTGGTGGCGATGAAGCAACCCGACCTGACGATGACCACCGTCTGGACGGTGAGCGGCATCGCGATGGCACTGTGCGTACTGCTCTGCGGAGTGATCACCCGGCCGGGTGGCCTGGCCGCCGGCTGGGTGCTGCAGGCCGGGTTGCTCGCCGCCGGCTTCGTCCTGCCGACGATGTTCTTCCTCGGCGCGGTCTTCGCGGGCCTGTGGTGGGCCTCGATCCACTACGGCCGCAGGATCGACGAGGCCAAGGCCAGGCACGCGGCGCAGGCCGCCTGAGTGCTCCCAGGTACGCCTTGTAATGTCGTCGTATCTCAGTCCCGCACCTAGGAGTAACCACGTGAGCCAGCGCAGCCTCGTCATCCTCAAGCCCGACGCCGTCCGCCGTGGCCTGGTCGGCGAGATCATCGGCCGCGTCGAGCGCAAGGCCGGCTGGAGCATCACCGCGCTGGAGCTGCGCACCCTCGACCGCGCCACCCTCGAGACGCACTACGCCGAGCACGTGGGCAAGCCGTTCTACGAGCCGCTGGTCGAGTTCATGCTCTCCGGCCCGGTCGTGGTCGCGGTCATCGAGGGCGAGCGGGTCATCGAGGGCGTACGTGCTCTGGCGGGCCCCACCGACCCGATCGCGGCGGCGCCGGGCTCCATCCGGGGTGACTTCGGCACGATCGTCCGGGAGAACCTGATCCACGCCTCGGACTCCGAGGAGTCCGCCGAGCGCGAGATCAAGATTTTTCACCCGGGTCTCGCCTGACCTCGGACGAATCCGCCCGATTCAGGGGCTGACGCCCGATCAGCTCAATGGGCGGCCGTAATTTTTTCGGCCGCCCACCTGCATATACGGTGCCCGGCAGGGAACCAATTCCGCCGACACGGCGTCACCATTACTGGGGAGTGCTGTGTGTTCTGATGACAATGGCGGCGGAACCCGGACGCCGCGCCCCGGCGGGCGCGACTACGATGGAATCTCCGCTCCTTGGGCGTCCTCGGGCGCCCCGCACCCGTCGCTTCCACCCCACCCCACACGCTCCAGCTCGGGAAGGCCAGACGTATCCTCATGGCGAACAACATGTCGTTCATCGGCCGTGATATGGCTGTCGACCTCGGGACCGCCAACACGCTGGTGTACGTCAGGGGTCGCGGGATCGTTCTCAACGAGCCATCCGTGGTCGCCATCAACACGAACACCGGCGGCATCCTCGCGGTAGGCGCCGAGGCGAAGAAGATGATCGGCCGGACCCCTGGCAACATCGTCGCGGTGCGCCCGCTCAAGGACGGCGTGATCGCGGACTTCGAGATCACCGAGCGCATGCTGCGCTACTTCATCCTCAAGATCCACAAGCGGCGCTATCTGGCCCGCCCCCGCGTGGTCGTCTGTGTCCCCTCCGGCATCACCGGGGTCGAGCGCCGTGCCGTGATCGAGGCGTCGACTCAGGCCGGTGCCCGCCAGGTGCACATCATCGAGGAACCGATGGCGGCCGCGATCGGCGCCGGGCTCCCGGTCCACGAGGCCACCGGCAACATGGTGGTGGACATCGGCGGCGGCACCACCGAGGTCGCCGTCATCTCGCTCGGCGGGATCGTGACGGCCCAGTCCATCCGGGTGGCGGGCGACGAGCTGGACAACGCGATCATCCAACACATCAAGAAGGAGTACTCGCTCCTTCTCGGTGAGCGCACCGCCGAATCGATCAAGCTGACCATCGGCTCGGCGTTCGACCTCAAGAAGGACGAACACACCGAGATCCGCGGCCGCGACCTGGTCTCCGGCCTGCCGAAGACCGTCGTGATCTCCGCCGCCGAGGTCCGCAAGGCCATCGAGGAGCCGGTCAACGCGATCGTCGACGCGGTGAAGACCACGCTCGACAAGTGCCCGCCGGAGCTGTCCGGCGACATCATGGACCGCGGCATCGTGCTGGCCGGCGGCGGCGCTCTGCTGCGCGGCCTGGACGACCGGCTGCGCCATGAGACGGGCATGCCGATCCACATCGCCGAGAACCCGCTGGACTCCGTCGCGCTGGGCGCCGGCAAGTGCGTCGAGGAGTTCGAGGCGTTGCAGGCCGTCCTGGACGCATCGCCGCGCAGATGACCTCGTACGATCCCTCGTACGGGTGATGGGACGCCGTCCGCGGCAGCCCGCCCGTACGCCGGATCGTTCTAGCTTCCGGCACAACATCAAAGACTCTGACGAGGAAGGCACGGACTCGCCCCCGTGAGGGACACACGAGAGAGCCGGCTTCTGCTGGTGCTGCTGGTGGCGATCGCGTTCGCGCTGATCACCGTGGACATCCGGGGCGGCGAGTCGTCGCCGCTGGACGGCGCCCGCTCGGCGGCGGCCGCCGTCTTCGGGCCGGTCGAGAACGGCGTCTCCGGCGCCGTCAATCCGGTGGGCAACGCCATAGCGGCGGTACGGGACTCCGGCGGCCGCAGCAGCCAGATCAGTGAGCTGGAGCGGGAGAACGCGCAGCTCAAGCAGGAGCTCGGCAGCAAGGACGTGACCCGCGCCCGGGCCAAGGAGCTGGACACGCTGCTGAAGACGGCGGCGTCCGGCCAGTACCGCGTCAAGGGCGCCCAGGTGATCGCCATAGGGGCGGCCCAGGGCTTCTCATGGACCGTCACGATCGACGCCGGCAGCGGCGACGGCATCCAGCGCGACATGACCGTCATCAACGGCGACGGACTGGTCGGCCGGGTCACCACCGTCGGCCCCTCCACCTCGACCGTACTGCTCGCCTGCGACCCGGACTTCACCGTCGGCACCCGGCTGGAGAAGACCTCCGAGCTGGGCTTCGCCACCGGCCAGGGCAACCGCGCGATGCGAGTCCAGCTGCTCAACGGCAAGGCCGACGTCAAGAACGGCGACCGGCTGGTCACCTTCGGCTCGCAGGCCGACAAGCCGTTCGTACCGGGGGTCCCGGTCGGCAAGGTCATCAAGGTGACCCCGTCGTCGGGCGACCTCACCAAGACCATCGAGGTCCAGCCGTTCGTGAGCTACACCCAGCTCGACATCGTCGGCGTCGTCGTGCAGGCCCCCCGTCAGGACCCGCGCGACTCGGTGCTCCCCGCCAAGCCCACCCCGGCCCCGACGGTCACCGTCACCGCCACCCCGAGCACCTCACCTTCCGCGAGCTCCAGCGCAACAGGGGGGAACTGAACCATGCGATCGCCGCGCCTGCCCGACCCCCGGTTCAGGCCAGAGATTCACCGGGCCGCGTGCCCGGCGCCCGCAGGACCTGCGGGAGGAGAGGCCCAATGAGGCGTGCAGTTCTGTCCACCGGACTCGTGGTCGTCGCCCTCGTCCTCCAGGTCTGCGTCCTGGCCCGCCTCCACCTGCCGGGCGCCGTCCCCGACCTCCTCCTGCTGACCGTCCTCGGCCTCGCCATCACGTACGGGCACGTGGGCGGCGCCCTCGTCGGCTTCGGCGCCGGCCTGCTCGCCGACCTCGCCCCACCCGCCGACCACGCCGCCGGCCGCTACGCCCTCGTGCTGTGCGTCATCGGCTACCTCGCGGGCCTCGCCAAGCCGGACACCGGCCAACTGCGCTCCGCCGCGGGCCCGATGTTCGTGGTCGTCGCCGCCGCCATCGGCTCCACGCTCCTCTACGCCCTCGTCGGCGCCCTCGTCGGCGACACCGCCGCCCAGCACGTCGGCCTCGGCAAGCTGCTCTTCACCGCCGCCGTCTACGACCTCCTCCTCGCCCCCTTCACCGTCCCCTGGATCATGGCCCTCGCCCGCAGACTCGACAACGACCCCCTCACCGAGGACGCCTCCGGCTTCGGCCCGGCGTCCCGTATCGGCGGCCAGCGCGGACTGTTCGGCGGAGTCGCGAAGGGCGGTCGGCGCCCGTGAGGCTGCATTCTCTCGGGGGACACCCCCCGTACCCCCCCGTACCCCTGCGTGAAGACCCGGCCGCTGTTCCGGCCCGGCGCGATATCGCGAGGCGAAACCCAGTGAAGACCTGCTCGCTCAGCGCAGCGTCCCGTATCGGCGGCCAGCGCGGTGGACTGTTCGGCGGAGTCGCGAAGGGCGGGCGGCGTCCGTGAGCAATATTCCGGAGACCGGCCGCACTCCCAGGATCACGATCCGGCTGGTGATCCTGCAGATGATCGTGCTGTCGCTGCTGCTGACGCTCGGCGGCCGCCTGTGGTACCTGCAGATCCGCAACGGCGAGGAGTACACCCAGGAGGCCGCCAGCAACAACGTCCAGGAAGTCGTCACGCCCGCAGTGCGCGGCTCGATACTGGACGACAAGGGCGTCCCCCTTGCCGACAACGAGACGCGCCTCGTGGTGTCCGCGAGCCGCACCGACCTGTTGAAGCAGAAGGACGACGGCAAGGCCGTGCTGGCCCGGCTGGCCGACGTGCTGGGGATGTCGGCCCAGGACGTACGCAACAAGGTCCGACTGTGCGACTCGAAGACCCCCAAGCCCTGTTGGAACGGCTCGCCCTACCAGTCGATCCCGATCACCGACAAGGCGACCACCCAGCAGGCCCTCCAGATCATGGAGCGCCGCGAGGACTTCCCCGGCATCACCGCCGAGCCCACCGCCGTACGCCGCTACGCCTCGCCCGGCGGCGCCAACGCCGCACAGGTGCTGGGCTATCTGTCGCCCGTCACGGACGACGAGATCGCCGCCGCCGAGAAGAAGGGCCAGTCGCTGCTGCGCTCCGACTCGGTGGGCCGCTCCGGGCTGGAGAAGACGTACGACAGCGAGCTGCGCGGCAAGGCCGGCGTCACCCGCTACAACGTGGACAACCTCGGCCGGGTCATCGGCAAGGCCGGTGAGACCAAGGCCCAGGCCGGCAGCACCCTGGTCACCAGCATCGACGCCAAGGTGCAGGCGGTCGCCGAGAAGGAACTCGCCCAGGCCATCAAGGACGCCCGCAAGACCTGGGACAAGGTCACCAACAGCTACTACAAGGCGGACTCCGGCGCCGTCGTGGTGATGGACGTGCACACCGGCCAGGTGGTCGCGATGGCCAGCCAGCCGACGTACGACAACAACGCCTGGGTCGGCGGCATCTCCGCCAAGGACTACAAGCAGCTGACCACCAAGTCCTCCAACTACCCGCTGCTCAACCGGGCCATACAGGGTCAGTCGGCCCCCGGCTCCACCTTCAAGGTGATCTCCACCTCCGCGGCGGTCAACGCCGGCTACTCCATCGACGGCCACTACTCCTGCCCGTCCTCGATGACCATCGGCGGCCGGCTCTTCAAGAACTTCGAGGGCGAGAGCGCCGGCGCCATCACCCTGGCCCACGCGCTGGAGATCTCCTGCGACACCGTCTTCTACGGACTGTCGTACGACCAGTGGCTCAAGGACGGCGGGACGAAGCCGAAGAAGCACACCAACGACTGGTTCTACAAGACCGCCAAGCAGTTCGGCCTCGGCTCCACCACCGGTATCGACCTGCCCGGCGAGGTCACCGGCCGGATCCCGGACCGCCAGTGGAAGCAGGCGTACTACGACGCCAACAAGACCTACTGGTGCAAGGTCGCCAAGAGCAAGAAGACCGACTACGCCAGCCAGATCGCCCGCGAGAACTGCACCGACGGCTATGTGATGCGCGCCGGTGACTCGGTCAACTACGCCATCGGCCAGGGCGACACCCTCGTCACCCCGATCCAGATGGCTCGGGTCTACTCCGCCATCGCCAACGGCGGCACGCTCTACCAGCCCAGCATCGGCAAGGCCATCGTCAGCGCCGACGGCAAGACGGTCACCAAGATCCAGCCCAAGGTCTCCGGCAAGGCGCCGGACACCAAGAAGACCCTGAAGTACATCAACCAGGCGCTCGCCGGCGTCGTCACCAGCGGTACCGCCGCCTGGCGCTTCGGCGGCTGGCCGCAGGACAAGATCACCCTGCACGCCAAGACCGGTACCGCGGAGGTCGCCGGCAAGCAGACCACCTCCTGGTTCACCACGTACTCCAAGGACTACGCGGTCATCATGACCATCTCCCAGGGTGGTACGGGTTCGGGCGGCTCCGGCCCCGCCGTCCGCAAGATCTACGAGGCGATGTACGGCGTCCAGAAGGACGGCTCCATCGACAACAAGAAGGCGCTGCTCCCGCACCCCACGACCACGCTGCCGAAGATCAACGGCGACGGCACGGTCAAGGCGTCGAAGGCCCAGAACGCCCAGAAGGCCTCGTACGACCTGCCGTTCCTGCCCTCGGGCAGCGGCGGCACCGTACAACTGGCCGCGCTGACCCCCGACCGAAGCGAGAAGTACCTGCTCGGGCGGAGGTACTGGTCATGAGCACGGTCCACAGCTACACCACGCGCCGGTTCACCCCCGAGCGCGGCACCTTCGGCAAGCTGCTCGCCCGCGACTCGATAGTGCGCCGGCTGGACTGGCCGCTGCTCGGCGCCGCCATCGCGCTGTCGCTGATCGGCACCGCCCTGGTCTTCTCCGCGACCCGCAACCGCACCGATCTCACCCACGGCGACCAGTACTACTTCCTGCTGCGGCACCTGCTCAACACCGCCATCGGCATCGGCCTCGCCACCGCCACCATCGCGCTGGGCCACCGCCGGCTGCGCGGCGCGGTGCCGGTGCTGTTCGGCCTCTCCGTCGTCCTGGTGCTGGCGGTGCTCACCCCGCTCGGCTCCACGGTCAACGGCGCGCACGCCTGGATCGTGCTCGGCGGCGGCTTCTCGCTGCAGCCGTCGGAGTTCACCAAGCTCACCATCATCCTGAGTATGGCCATGGTGCTGTCCGCCCGGGTCGACGCGGGCGACCGCATCCACCCCGACCACCGCACGGTCGCCCAGTCGCTCGGGTTCGCCGTGCTGCCGATGGCCATCGTCATGCTGATGCCCGACCTCGGTTCGGTCATGGTCATGGCCGTCATCGTCCTGGGCGTCCTCCTGGCCTCCGGCGCCTCCAACCGCTGGGTACTGGGCCTCATCGGCGCGGGCACGGCCGGCGCGGTCCTCGTCTGGAAGCTCGGTGTCCTCGACCAGTACCAGATCGACCGCTTCGCCGCCTTCGCCAACCCCGCCCTCGACCCCGCGGGTGTCGGCTACAACACCAACCAGGCCCGCATCGCCATCGGTTCCGGCGGCCTGCTCGGCAAGGGCCTGTTCCACGGCAGCCAGACCACCGGCCAGTTCGTGCCCGAACAGCAGACCGACTTCGTCTTCACCGTCGCGGGCGAGGAGCTGGGCTTCGTCGGCGCCCTCGTCATCATCGGGCTGCTGGGCGTCGTGCTCTGGCGTGCCTGCCGCATCGCCCGCAATGCGACCGACCTGTACGGCACGATCATCGCCGCCGGGATAATCGCCTGGTTCGCCTTCCAGGCCTTCGAGAACATCGGCATGACCCTGGGCATCATGCCGGTCGCCGGACTGCCGCTGCCGTTCGTGTCGTACGGCGGGTCCTCGATGTTCGCCGTGTGGATAGGAGTGGGGTTGCTGCAGGCCGTGCGGATGCAGCGACCGATGTCGGCCTGAGCGAACGCACCATTGCGGAGAGCTGAACGCGAGATTACGTTCCACGTATGGGCAACCGGGTGCTGGAGACCGAGCGCAAGTACGAAGCCGACACCGACGCCGAGCTGGTGGGCGAGCCCGATCTGACCGGCCTGCCAGGAGTCGCCGAGGTACGCACCCTCGAACCGGCCGAGCTCGACGCGGTCTACTTCGACACCGCCGACCTCCGGCTCGCCGCACACCGTACGACGCTGCGCCGCCGCACCGGCGGCGACGACGCCGGCTGGCACCTCAAGCTCCCCACCTCGCAGGCCGACACCCGCACCGAGGTGCACGCCCCGCTCGGCAAGTCCGCGAAGAAGATCCCGCGCAGGCTGGCCGCCGAGGTCGCCGTCCTCACCCGGGGCCACCCGCTGATCCCGGTCGTACGGCTGCGCAACACCCGCCGGCGGGTGCACCTGCTCGACGCCGACGGCCAGGCCCTGGCCGAGATCGCGTACGACCACGTCAGCGCAGAACCGGGCCCCGCCTGGACCGAGACCGAGGTCGAGCTGCTGGCCGGCAAGCCCGCCCTCCTCGACGCGGTCGAGGAACGCCTCACCGCCGCGGGGCTCCGCCGCTCCACCTCGCCCTCCAAGCTCGCCCACGCCCTCGGCGACCGGCTCGCCCACGCCAAGAAGCCGCCCGAGCCCCCCGCCACCCTCGACACGGCCGGGGACGCGGTCCTCGCCTACCTGCACGAACAGGTGCGCGCCATCACCGCCTACGACCCGGCCGTCCGGCGCGACGAGGAGGACTCGGTCCACCAGATGCGGGTCTCCACCCGCCGCCTGCGCAGCGCACTCAAGTCCTTCCGCCGCGAACTCGACCGCTCGGCCACCGACCCCGTCGGCGACGAGCTCAAATGGCTCGCCGCAGTCCTGGGCATGGAACGCGACCGCGAAGTGCTGGCCGAACGGCTCGCCCAGCGCCTCTCCGAACTCCCCGCGGAATTCGTCACCGACGAGGTGGGCGACCGCCTGCGCGGGGGCCCCGGCGCCTCGCACTTCGAGGCCCGCGAGGCCCTCCTGCGCGAGCTGAACGGTGACCGCTACTTCAGGCTCCTCGACACCCTCGACACCCTCGACGCCCTGCTGGCGGCCCCGCCCCTGCTCGACGGCGCGAAGGCTCCCGCCGCCGTGGCCCTCGCCAAGGCCATCCGCCGTGACCACCGCCGCGTGCGCCGCACCATCGAGCCCGCGCTCCGGCTCGACCCGGGCCGGGAGCGCGACCTCGCCCTCCACGAGGCCCGCAAGGCCGCCAAGCGCGCCCGCTACTCCAGCGAGGCGGGCGGGCCCGTCCTCGGCAAGCCCGCGGCCAAGCACACCAAGCGCATGAAGGGCATCCAGCAGCTGCTCGGCGAGCACCAGGACAGCGTCATCGCCCGCGAGGCCATCCTGCGACTCGCGGCCGAGGCCCGCGCCGACGGCGAGGACACCTTCCCCTACGGCGCGCTCGCCCAACTGGAGCGCGACCTCGCCGCCGACGTCGAGCGCCGCCTCCCCAGGGCCTGGCGCAAGGCGGACCGCGGCAAACTGGCGGGCTGAGCGCCCCCGCCGACGGGTTACGCTGGATGGTCAATCCCTGCCGCTCACGAAAGACACCACACCTGATGCCTGTCGAGTCGGTCTTCCCTCGCCTGGAAGCGCTTCTCCCTCACGTCCAGAAGCCCATCCAGTACGTCGGCGGAGAGCTGAACTCCACCGTCAAGGACTGGGACTCCTGCGACGTCCGCTGGTCGCTGATGTACCCGGACGCGTACGAGGTCGGACTGCCCAACCAGGGCGTCATGATCCTCTACGAGGTGCTGAACGAGCGCGAGGGCGTCCTCGCGGAGCGCACGTACAGCGTGTGGCCCGACCTCGAAGCGCTGATGCGCGAGCACGGGGTGCCGCAGTTCACGGTGGACGCGCACCGCCCGGTGAAGGCGTTCGATGTCTTCGGCCTGAGCTTCTCCACGGAGCTCGGCTACACGAACATGCTCACCGCCCTCGACCTGGCCGGCATCCCGCTGGAGTCCAAGGACCGTACGATCGACGACCCGATCGTGCTCGCCGGCGGCCACGCGGCCTTCAACCCCGAGCCGATCGCCGACTTCCTCGACGCCGCCGTCATCGGCGACGGCGAGCAGGCCGTCCTGCAGATCACCGACGTCATCCGCGCCTGGAAGGCCGAGGGCCGCCCCGGCGGCCGAGACGAGCTGCTCTTCCGGCTGGCCCGCACCGGCGGGGTGTACGTACCGAAGTTCTACGACGTCGAGTATCTGCCGGACGGCCGGATCGGCCGGGTCGTGCCCAACCGCTCCGGCGTGCCGTGGCGGGTGTCCAAGCACACCGTCATGGACCTGGACGAGTGGCCCTACCCCAAGCAGCCGCTGGTGCCGCTGGCCGAGACCGTGCACGAGCGGATGTCCGTGGAGATCTTCCGCGGATGTACGCGCGGCTGCCGCTTCTGCCAGGCCGGCATGATCACGCGCCCCGTGCGGGAGCGAAGCATCACCGGCATCGGCGAGATGGTGGAGAAGGGCCTGAAGGCGACCGGCTTCGAGGAGGTCGGCCTGCTGTCGCTGTCCTCCGCCGACCACAGCGAGATCGCCGAGGTCGCCAAGGGCCTGGCCGACCGCTACACCGAGGACAAGATCGGCCTCTCGCTGCCCTCGACCCGGGTGGACGCCTTCAACATCGACCTGGCCAACGAGCTGACCCGTAACGGCCGCCGGTCGGGTCTGACCTTCGCGCCGGAGGGCGGCTCGGAGCGGATCCGCAAGGTCATCAACAAGATGGTCTCGGAGGAGGACCTGATCCGGACCGTCGCGACCGCGTACGGCAACGGCTGGCGCCAGGTGAAGCTCTACTTCATGGCCGGCCTCCCGACGGAGACCGACGAGGACGTCCTCCAGATCGCCGACATGGCGAAGAAGGTCATCCAGAAGGGCCGCGAGGTCACCGGCCAGAACGACATCCGCTGCACGGTCTCCATCGGCGGCTTCGTCCCCAAGCCGCACACCCCCTTCCAGTGGGCCCCGCAGCTCGGCGTCGAGGAGACCGACGCCCGCCTGGAGAAGCTGCGCGACGCCATCCGCAGCGACCGCAAGTACTCCAAGAACATCGGCTACCGCTACCACGACGGCAAGCCCGGCATCATCGAAGGCCTCCTCTCGCGCGGCGACCGCCGCGTCGGTGCCGTCATCCGCGCCGTCTACGAGGACGGTGGCCGCTTCGACGGCTGGCGCGAGCACTTCTCGTACGACCGGTGGATGCGGTCGGTGGAGAAGGCGCTGCCCCCGCAGGGCGTCGACCTCGCCTGGTACACGACGCGCGAGCGCACGTACGAGGAGGTCCTGCCCTGGGACCACCTGGACTCCGGCCTCGACAAGGACTGGCTCTGGGAGGACTGGCAGGACTCGCTGGACGAGACCGAGGTCGAGGACTGCCGCTGGACGCCGTGCTTCGACTGCGGTGTGTGTCCGCAGATGGACACGCACATCCAGGTCGGGCCGACCGGGAAGAAGCTGCTGCCGCTGACGGTGGTGAAGTAAGAGGCCGTCGCTGTCGCCGCGTATGAGCCCCTGGCCCGAGATGGGCTGGGGGCTCATGTGTTCGACTGGTGCTGAAATGTTTCTGCTTGCCGCAGTGTTGGATATCCTGACGGTGGAGGTGGTTACGTATGGCCAAGACGGTGATTGACCTCAACGAGGAAGCATTGGCGCTTGCTGCGGAGATGCTGGGCACCAAGACCAAGAAAGACACGGTGAACGCGGCGCTCGAGGACATAGCGGCGCGCCTCAGGAGGCTACGCGCGATCGAGCGCATGCGACGGCTCGCTGAGAACGGCGCATTCGACAAGATGTTGGAACCTGGTTTCGAAGAGGAGGTCTCGCGCTAGATGGCGAGCCAGGGAGGGTTCCTGATCGACAAGTCGGCGGCTGCCAGGCTGTTCCGCGCCCAGCCTTTCGAGGAATGGGGTGGGATCCTGGAGCAGGGGCGCATTGGAGTCTGCGCGCCGACGGAGTTCGAAATTCTCTACTCTGCGCGGTCCTACGCGGAGTACGCCGAGACCAAAGAGACTCTGCGAGACCTGTACGGCTGGTACCCGGTGCCGGATGACGGCTGGCGGCGGCTTCTCGAACTCCACGAAAAGCTCGCGGCCGGCGGGCAGCACCGAGCTGCCGGCATGGCCGACCTCCTGGTCGCCGTCACCGCGATGCACCACCGCCTCACCCTCCTCCACTACGACCACGACTTCGAGACCATCGCCCGGCACAGCGACCTCGAGACGCGCTGGCTCGCCGACCCAGGCACCCTGGACTGAGGCAGACTGTATTGCCCGAGCTCATAGCCCCGGATATCCGCGTGCACGCCTCCTGTGTCGCCGCCATGGAGGAGTTCCGCGCCGAAGGGCGCGGCGCCCCCGGCGAGATCTCGTCGATCGGGCTCGCGATCCGCGAATACGGCGACCGGTGGCAGGACCCGGCCGTCTTCGCGGAATACGTCGCGCGGGTGCAGACCCTCACCCCCGACCCCATCGCGCTGTGCACCACCCTCTGGTACGTCGACGGCGACACCTACCTCGGCCGGCTGGCCGTCCGGCATGAACTCACCCCGCCCTGGGGCGACTTCATTGGCCACGTCGGTTACGACGTGCGGCCGAGCGCCCGTCGGCGCGGTCACGCCACGGCGATGCTGCGCGCGGCGCTGCCGGTGGCGTACGGGCTGGGGCTCGATCCGGTGCTGGTGACCTGCGATGTCCCAAACGTCGCTTCACGCAAGGTCATTGAGGCCTGCGGCGGCCAATTCGCCGACCAGATGGACGGCAAGCTGCGTTACTGGGTGCCCACTGGTGGCACGCCCGGCGTCAAGTAGCGTGCGCCCATGCATCAACGGGGGAAGCATGAGGTGGCGTCGGAGGGCGACGGCTGCCTGATCGCCGCGATACGGCTGCCGTTGCGGATCATCGCTCTGGTGATCGTGTTGCCGGTGCGCTTGGTGTGGGACGCGCTCGCTGCTGTGGGCCGGGCGCTCGAGCGGTACGTCCTCGCGCCGTTCGGGCGCGGCTTGGCATGGCTCGGCCGGTGGCTGGTCGTAGTTCCGGTGGTGGCGCTGTGGCGGTATGTGCTGGCGCCGGTCGGGCGGGGGATCGGCTGGGCTCTGCGGATGCTGGGCCTGGGGATGCTGTGGCTCGGGCGGGTGCTCGTCGTGCTGCCCGCCGTTGCGCTGTGGCGATATGTGCTGGCGCCGTTGGGGCGCGGGATCGCCTGGGCGTTGCGGATGCTGGGCGCGGGGCTCGTGTGGCTTGTGCGGGTCCTGGTCGTGGTGCCGGTGCTGGCGCTGTGGCGATATGTGCTGGCGCCGCTGGGGCGCGGGATCGCCTGGACCCTGCGGATGCTGGGCCTGGGGCTGGTGTGGCTCGGGCGGGTGCTCGTCGTGCTGCCGGTGGTGGCGTTGTGCCGGTACGTGCTCGCCCCGGCGGGCCGGGCCCTCGCGTGGACGCTGGGTGCGCTCGGGGCAGGGCTGGCGTGGCTCGGCCGGTGGCTGCTCGTGGTTCCGGTGGTGGCGCTGTGGCGGTACGTGCTGGCGCCGGTCGGCCGGGCGGTCGGCGCCGCGCTGGGCTGGGCCTGGCACGTCGCCGGGTACGTCAGCCGGGCCATCGGGCGGGCGATCAAGTGGCTCCTCTGGGTTCTCGTCGGCGCCCCGGTGGCATGGGCGTGGCGGAACGTGCTGCATCCGGTGGGGCGCTTCGTACGGCGTGAGCTGTGGTGGCCCGTGAAGCGGATGCTGGGCGAGGTCTGGCGTGCGAGCCGGGACGCGATGCGGTCGGCGCGGGCCGACGTCCGGCGGGCGCTGTTCGGGGCGGGGCCGAAGGACCGCACGGGGCGCTGATCCCGGGCCTGGGCCACGGCGCCCGGACGCACCCCTGCACCGCCCCGGGTAACCTGGAAGGTGACAGACAGCCCCACGCGGGGCCAACGTACATACGAAGGACTGAACGACACTGGGCAAGCGACAGCCCGAAGGCCCACCGCCCGCACCGACAGTGCAGCGCATTCGGTTGCGTTACACCAAGCGGGGCCGCCTCCGGTTCACCAGCCACCGCGACTTCCAGCGCGCCTTTGAGCGGGCGCTGCGTCGCGCGGAGGTGCCGATGGCCTACTCGGCCGGCTTCACCCCGCACCCGAAGGTGTCGTACGCCAACGCCGCACCCACCGGCGTGGGCAGTGAGGCCGAGTTCCTTGAGATCGCGCTCAGTGAAGCGTGCGACCCCGAGAAGCTGCGGGTGCTGCTGGACGAGTCGCTGCCGGCCGGGCTGGATGTGACCGATGCGGTGGAGGCCCGGACCTCGGGGCTTGCCGAGCGGTTGCAGGCTTCGGTGTGGGAGCTGCGCCTGGAAGGCGTGGAGCCCGCGGAGGCGGAGAAGGCGGTCGCTCTGTTCCTGGCCGCCGATGCCGTCGAGGTCGAGCGGATGACGAAGAACGGCGTGCGTGTCTTCGACGCGCGCGGCGCGGTGCGACGGCTCGAAGTGGTGGATCCGCAGGTCGCCACGGCCT
The DNA here is from genome assembly GCF_042751495.1 of Streptomyces sp. NPDC059373. Taxonomy (NCBI): domain Bacteria; kingdom Bacillati; phylum Actinomycetota; class Actinomycetes; order Kitasatosporales; family Streptomycetaceae; genus Streptomyces; species Streptomyces sp. NPDC059373. Next base: position 23,746 of record NZ_JBHYXC010000004.1, read on the forward strand.
CCGGGGACATGGTCGAACAGGGTGCCGATAGGCCAGTGGCAGGTGCTTGTGCGATACTGCGGCTGGTTGTTCGGCATTTGACACCTGCCGTACGACCCGACGACGTCCTGTCCGGCCTCCGTGTGACGGCCGACCTCGCGCCGCCGGTCCCCGTAGCGGTGACCAGGCTGGCGCAGGGGCCGCTCGACGAGGAGACCGGCACGGTGACCGATCCGCTCGCGCCTGATCGCGACGCCGCGACGGTGCCGGAGGATTCCGCGTAGGACTGTCGTCGTGGTGTGACGCGCGCGACCAGCGCGCTCACGTACTTGACGAGACTTTCGTCGGCCCGTCAGGGCGGCGCCGACGAGCAATACGACAGCTCCCGTGTGGCGCATGCGCCCGGGAGCACGACGGGAGAAATGCCCGCATGCTCGAACTGAACGAGCCCAACGAGGCGCCGCAGAACGACGCCACCGACAACGAACCGACGGCTGCCCCGCGCCGCCGTCGCCGCGCGGCCTCACGGCCCGCGGGACCACCGGCCGCGACCGCTGCGGCGGCAGCGCCCGAGAGCAGCGCCGCTGCTCCGGCCATACCGGCCGTCCAGGAGTCCGCAGAGGCTCCTGCGGCGGAGCCTGTGGAGCCGCCGAAGCGCCGCCGCGCGACCAGGAAGGCCGCGGCTCCGGCCGCAGCGCCGGAGGAGTCCGCCGAGACCGCTGAGGCCGCCGATGCACCCGCGGCGCCGAAGCGGCGCCGTGCCACCCGCAAGACGGCCGCGCCCGAGCCCGTGGAGGCCGAGGCGGCTGCCGTCGGCGACGCGCCGGCGAAGGCGCTGCAGGAGCCGGAGCCCGAGAAGCGGCCGGCCCCCGCGAAGCGCAGCCGCAAGCGTGCGGCCGCCCCGACGGCGTCCTTCCTGGCGGAGGACGACGGCTCGCGGCGGCTGAAGCCGGGCGCGCTGGCGCCCAAGGACAACGGCCAGGAGGAAGCCCCGGCCGCCGCTCCCGCCCCTGCTGCCGCTGCCGCTCCCGCCGAGGCGGCCGCGGAGGAGACTCCGGCCCGCGCCCGGCGCACCCGTAAGCGTGCCGCCGCGTCCGTGGAGCCCGTCACGTATCCGGCGAAGGCCGTGCGGGACGGCAACGGATGGGCCGTCGAGGTGGAGAACGCGTTCGAGATCCGCGGCTACGGCGAGACCGTCGAGCAGGCCCGTGCGAAGGCCGTGGAGGCCGTCGCCGAGGCCTTCGGCGTGCCGAGCACGTCGGTGAACGTCGAGGTCGCCGCCGCCGAGGAGCCCGAGGCCCAGCCCCAGCCGCAGCCCGAGGAGGAGACCCCGGCCCCCGCCCGTGGCCGCCGTCGGGTTGTACGGCCGCCGGTGGCGGTCTTCCAGCCGCCGGTGTTCCAGGCGCCGGAGGCCCCCGCGGTGCCGGCCGCCGCTCCCGCCGCCGAGGCGGAGGAGCGCGAGGAGCCCGAGGCACGGGACGTACGTGAGGTGCGCGAGGAGCGCGACGACGAGGAGTACCCGACCGGCTCGCGCCGCCGTCGCCGTCGTCGTGGCGCCCCGGCACCCGCGGCCGAGGCCGTGGAGGAGGCGACCGACGAGGCCGCCGAGGAAGCCGCCGAAGCCGAGCAGTCGCACGACGAGCACGAGGACGAGGGCGACGAGCGTCCGTCCCGTCGCCGTCGCCGTGGTGGCCGTCGCCGTCGCCGTGGCGAGGCCCCGGAGGGCGAGGAGGGCACCGCCGCCGAGGACGAGGAGTCCGAGGACGACGAGGAAGCCGCCGAGGCCGAGGGCGACCACGAGCACGAGGACGCCGAGGGTGCCGATGAGCACGGCAGCGTGAGCAGCCGTCGCCGCCGGCGTCGTCGCCGTCGCGGCGGGGAGTCCGCCGCCGAGGACGGCACGGGCGCCGATGACCCGGAGCGTACGGTCGTCAAGGTGCGCGAGCCGCGTGCCGCCGCCGCCAGGACCGGGCTGGAGGGCGGTACCGGCTTCGACGAGGTGCAGTCCATCAAGGGCTCGACCCGCATGGAGGCCAAGAAGCAGCGCCGCCGCGAGGGCCGCGAGCAGGGCCGCCGCCGGGTGCCGATCATCACCGAGGCCGAGTTCCTGGCCCGCCGTGAGGCGGTCGAGCGCGTGATGGTGGTCCGCGAGACCGGCGACCGCACCCAGATCGGCGTGCTGGAGGACGACGTCCTCGTCGAGCACTACGTCAACAAGGAGCAGGCCACCAGCTACGTCGGCAACGTCTACCTGGGCAAGGTGCAGAACGTACTGCCGTCCATGGAGGCCGCCTTCGTCGACATCGGCAAGGGCCGCAACGCCGTCCTGTACGCCGGTGAGGTCAACTTCGAGGCGCTCGGCATGGGCCACGGCCCGCGCCGCATCGAGTCCGCCCTCAAGTCGGGCCAGTCGGTCCTGGTGCAGGTCACCAAGGACCCGATCGGCCACAAGGGCGCCCGCCTCACCAGCCAGGTCTCGCTGCCCGGCCGCTACCTGGTCTACGTGCCCGAGGGCTCGATGACCGGCATCAGCCGCAAGCTGCCCGACACCGAGCGGGCCCGCCTGAAGACCATCCTCAAGAAGATCGTCCCCGAGGACGCGGGCGTCATCGTGCGCACCGCCGCCGAGGGCGCGAGCGAGGACGAGCTGGCGCGCGATGTCGAACGGCTGCAGGCGCAGTGGGAGGACATCCAGAAGAAGGCGAAGACCGGCAACGCCCCGGCGCTGCTGTACGGCGAGCCGGACATGACGGTCCGGGTCGTCCGCGACATCTTCAACGAGGACTTCAGCAAGGTCATCGTCAGCGGTGACACGGCCTGGGAGACCATCCACGGATACGTCTCGCACGTCGCGCCCGACCTGACCGACCGCCTGCAGAGGTGGACGTCGGAGGTGGACGTCTTCGCGACGTACCGGATCGACGAGCAGCTGCTCAAGGCGCTGGACCGGAAGGTCTGGCTGCCCAGCGGCGGCTCGCTGGTGATCGACAAGACCGAGGCGATGGTCGTCGTCGACGTCAACACCGGCAAGTTCACCGGCCAGGGCGGCAACCTCGAGGAGACCGTCACCAGGAACAACCTGGAGGCGGCCGAGGAGATCGTGCGCCAGCTGAGGCTGCGCGACCTGGGCGGCATCGTCGTCATCGACTTCATCGACATGGTCCTGGAGTCCAACCGCGACCTGGTCATGCGGCGCCTGCTGGAGTGCCTGGGCCGCGACCGTACGAAGCACCAGGTGGCCGAGGTCACCTCGCTGGGCCTGGTCCAGATGACGCGTAAGCGGGTCGGCCAGGGCCTGCTGGAGTCCTTCTCCGAGACGTGCGTGCACTGCAACGGGCGCGGCGTGATCGTGCACATGGACCAGGCGACGACCATCGGTGGTGGCGGCAAGCGGAAGCGCCGTCGTGGCGCCACCGAGGCCGAGGAGCCACTGTCGGCCGAGGCCGTCGAGGCAGCCGAGATCGAGGAGGCGGACGCCGAGGCGGACGAGGTGACCGAGCTGGAGCCGGTCGCGGTCGCCGAGGCGGACCTCGTACCCGCCGTCGGCGGCGACGAGGAGTGGTTCGGCAGCCCGGCCGAGGCCGAGGCGGCCGCGTCCCGGCGCAGTCGGCGTCGCGCGTCGCGCCGTGCGACCGCCCCGGTGAGCTCGCCGGAGCCCGCGCCCGAGGTGCCGGCCGAGATCGTCGTCGCGGCCACCCCGGAACCGGCCGCCGAGCCGGTCGTGGAGCCCGTCGCCGAGGCGGCCCCGGAGCCCGTTCCCGCGCCCCGTGCGCGGCGCCGGGCCACCCGTAAGGTCACCGCTCCGGCGGGCGCGCCGCCGGCCGCGGAGGCGGAGGTCGTCGTGGTCCCGGCCGCGTCCGCCGCCGAGCCCGCCGCCGTCGCGCCGGCCGAGCCGGAGCCCGTCACCGAGCCCGCCCCGGCCCCCGTACGCCGCCGCGCCACCCGCAAGGTGAGCGCCCCCGCCGGCCCGCCCAGCGCGTCGGCGGAGGCCGCCGTGGTCGTCGTACCGAGCGCCGAGGCGACCGCCACGGAGCCGGCGCCGGACGGCGAGGTCTCTGACTCGGCCGAGCCGGAGCCCAAGAAGCGGGCCCCGCGCAAGGCTGCCGCCAAGAAGGCGCCGGCGAAGAAGGCTGCCGCCAAGAAGACGGTTGCCAAGAAGACGGTCGCCAAGAAGACGACGGCCAAGAAGGCCGCCGCCAAGACCACGGCCGCTGCGGAGCAGTCGCCTGCGGCGGGCGTCTCGGCGGAAGCCTGACGCGCCACGGGCCGCACCGCGACCAGGCTCGGGCCCACGGGCCTGCGCCGTCGGGGTGCGGCCCGTTGCCGTGTGCGGGCGGGTGGGCCGCGCCCTCTCCCCAGACTCCGTCCGGTGGGGGCACCTCCCAGCCGCCAGGCTGGGGGAGGACCCCATCTCGCTTCGCTCGCCTCGGAACGCGCCACCCCAGCCTGCCGGAGGGCCCAGTTTGACCGGGCCCGGGGGGACCCGTAACCTTGACCTTCGGCGTTTCTGCGCCCACTCCTGAGCAAATCCCTCCCGGTTCCGCCGGGAGAGGCCCCCCATCGCACCACCCGGGACGGCTGGCATCAGGGGTACCGAATCGAGCTAGAGAGTGAGTTCCGCGTGTACGCAATCGTGCGCAGTGGCGGCCGCCAGCACAAGGTGGCCGTCGGCGATGTCGTAGAGGTAGACAAGATTTCCACCGGCAAGGTGGGCGACGCGGTCGAGCTCTCGACCCTGCTCGTTGTCGACGGCGACGCGGTCACCAGCGACCCGTGGGTTCTGGCCGGCATCAAGGTCCAGGCCGAGATCGTGGACCACCACAAGGGCCAGAAGATCGACATCCTTCGGTACAAGAACAAGACCGGCTACCGCCGTCGTCAGGGTCACCGTCAGCAGTACACGGCGATCAAGATCACCGGTATCCCCGCAGCTGCGAAGTAAGGGACTGAGGAGAGATGGCACACAAGAAGGGCGCATCGTCCACCCGGAACGGTCGCGACTCAAACGCTCAGTTTCTCGGCGTAAAGCGTTTCGGCGGCCAGGTCGTCAACGCCGGTGAAATCATCGTCCGCCAGCGCGGCACCCACTTCCACCCCGGCGCCAGCGTCGGCCGTGGCAAGGACGACACGCTGTTCGCCCTGGCCGCCGGTGCGGTCCAGTTCGGCACCAGCCGTGGTCGCAGGGTCGTGAACATCGTTCCGGTCGCCGAGTAATCAGCCCGTAGAGCGAACGTAGCGAACACGCCGAGGGCGGACGCTGTTTCTCCGTTTGGGGAAGCAGGTCCGCCCTCGGCGCGTTAGCAAGAGAACAATCCCGTACGTATCTGGAGGAACCCTGCCATGACCACCTTCGTGGACCGCGTCGAACTGCATGTCGCCGCGGGTAACGGGGGCCACGGCTGCGCCTCCGTACACCGGGAGAAGTTCAAGCCGCTCGGCGGCCCGGACGGCGGCAACGGCGGCCGTGGCGGCGACGTGATCCTGGTCGTGGACCAGGCGGTCACGACGCTGCTCGACTACCACCACAGCCCCCACCGCAAGGCCACCAACGGCAAGCCCGGCGAGGGCGGCAACCGCTCCGGCAAGGACGGTACGGACCTGGTCCTGCCGGTCCCGGACGGCACCGTCGTCCAGGACCGGGACGGCAATGTGCTGGCCGACCTGGTCGGTCAGGGCACCACCTTCATCGCCGGCCAGGGCGGCCGTGGCGGCCTCGGCAACGCCGCGCTGGCCTCGGCGCGGCGCAAGGCGCCCGGCTTCGCGCTGCTCGGCGTACCGGGGGAGGCCCGGGACATCGTCCTGGAGCTCAAGACAGTCGCCGACGTGGCCCTGGTCGGCTACCCGAGTGCGGGCAAGTCCTCGCTGATCTCGGTGTTGTCGGCCGCGAAGCCGAAGATCGCCGACTACCCCTTCACGACCCTGGTCCCGAACCTGGGTGTGGTCAACGCCGGCGCCACCGTCTACACCATCGCCGACGTCCCCGGCCTCATCCCCGGCGCCAGCCAGGGCAAGGGCCTGGGCCTGGAGTTCCTGCGGCACGTCGAGCGCTGCGAGGTCCTCGTCCACGTCCTGGACACCGCCACTCTCGAGTCCGACCGCGATCCGGCCAGCGACCTCGAGACCATCGAGGCCGAACTGCGGGCGTACGGGGGCGGCTTGGAGAAGCGGCCGCGTCTCGTCGTCCTCAACAAGGTCGACATCCCTGACGGCCAGGACCTCGCCGACATCATCCGCCCCGAGCTCGAGGCGCGCGGCTACCAGGTCTTCGAGGTCTCCGCGGTCTCCCGGCACGGGCTCAAGGAACTCTCCTTCGCCCTCGCCAAGATCGTCGCCGACGCGCGCGCCGCCAAGCCGGTCGAGGAAGCCACCCGCATCGTCATCCGGCCCAAGGCCGTCGACGACGCTGGCTTCACCATCACCGAAGAGGACGGCGTCTTCCGCGTCACCGGCGAGAAGCCCGAACGCTGGGTCCGCCAGACCGACTTCTCCAACGACGAGGCCGTCGGCTACCTCGCCGACCGCCTCAACCGCCTCGGCGTCGAGGAAGCCCTCGCCAAGGCCGGCGCCCGCGCCGGCGACGCCGTCGCCATCGGCGCCACCGAGGACGCCGTCGTCTTCGACTGGGAGCCCTCCCTCGCCGCCGGCGCCGAAATGCTCGGCCGCCGCGGCGAGGATCACCGCTTCGACGCCCCCCGTCCCGCCGCCCAGCGCCGCCGTGACCGCGACGCCGAGCGGGAGGACCCGGAGCGGGAGTTCGAGGGCTTCAACCCGTTCTAGCGGGGCCGGGTCACCCGGCCGGCCGCTCCGGGTCCCGGACGGGGTCCGGGCGGCCGCCCGATGCCTGTGAAGCCCCCTGGGGCTGAGCAGTGTGAGGGTGGCAGTGGGAGGTTCAGCTCACCGCTTCGACGCCCCCCGGTCCCGCCGCCCAGCGCCGCCGTGACCGCGACGCCGAGCGGGAGGACCCGGAGCGGGAGTTCGAGGGCTTCAACCCGTTCTGGCGGGGCCGGGTCACCCGGCCGGGCGAGCGTGCCCCTTCGCATGAGCCGAGACGGCAAAAGGCTGCGTCCGCACAACCTTTTATCTTGCTGTGAGGTCGAGTTGGGCGGGAGTTTCCTTCCCGGTCAACTCGACTTGAGGAGCAGCACGTGATCAAGCGCGGACTCGGCTTCGGGGCTGCCGTCGGGGCGATGGTGGTGGCCGCGGCATGGGGGGCGCCCGCCGCGCAGGCGCATACGGCGACGTCGTCGGCCCTGACGTTGCAGGACGACTTCAATGGCGACGGTTACGCGGACGTCGCCGTCACCGCGCCCGGCGCGACGGTCGGCGGGAGGGCGAAGGCCGGTTACGTGGCGGTGGTCTACGGTTCGGCCGGCGGCCTGGACAAGGCCACCCGACAGGTCGTCAGCCAGAACAGCGCCGGGATCCCCGGCACCGCGGAGTCGGGGGACGCCTTCGGGTCCGCGGTGACCAGCGCGGACCTGGACGGCGACGGCTACGCGGACCTCGTCGTCGGGGCGTCCGGCGAGGATGTCGGTGGCGTGACGGACGCCGGGACGCTGACCGTCGTGTGGGGCGGGAAGAAGGGGCTGTCCGGCGGGGCCGTCGCGCTGGTGGGTGGGGCGTACGACCGGAGCGGCTCATTGCTCACGGCAGGCGACTTCAATGGCGACGGCCACCAGGACCTGGCGTACCGGCTGGGCGGCGACCTCGGGGTGCTGTCGGGGCCGTTCAGCCGGAGCGGTGCCGATCCGGCCGCGAGCGGGACGGTGGAGCTGGACCCGGGGGCGGAGTACGACACGGGTCTGTACGCCACCGACCTCGTGGCGGGCGACATCGACGGGGACGGGGTGACCGATCTGGTCGCCGCGGTCTGGGCCCCGGAGAATCCGATCGACAACAGGGAAACCCGCTATCTGCCCGGCGTTTCGGGTAGCGGGCTCGCCGCCCCGGTGGCCCTGCGCACCCCGAGGGGCGGCCCGGTCGAGGCGACGAGCGTGGACGTCGGCGATGTCGACGGGGACGGCTACCAGGACGTGGTGGTCGGCCGCTGGGACGGCGGCGAGAGCGACGAGTGGACACCCGACGCCAAGGGCGGCAGCGTCGAGGTCATCCCGGGCACCGCTGCCGGGCCGGACGACGCGTCCATGTCCACGTACAACCAGGACACCCCCGGCGTGCCCGGCGCGGCCGAGACGGGGGACGGATTCGGCGCCGGCGTCACGGTCGGCGACATCAACGGCGACGGCTACGCGGACGTCGCCACCGGCATCCCCTTCGAGGACTTCGGCGGCAGGCAGGACGCGGGCACGGTCGCCCTGCTGCCCGGATCGGCGTCGGGGCTGACCGGCACCGGCGCGAAGGTGTACAGCCAGAACACGGCCGGGGTGCCAGGGACCGCTGAGGCGCAGGACCGTTTCGGCACCGCGGCCGCGGTGGTCGCCTCCAGGGGGCACGGCAAGGGCGAACTCGTCGTCGGCGACCCGTACGAGGACAGCAGCGCGGGCGCGGTCTGGGTGCTGCGCGCCCACGCGCCCTACGTCATCGGCGCGGGCACCCTCGGCACCGCCGCGGCCAAGGCCCGGCTCGGTGCGGGCTTCGACAAGTGATCAGCGAGCAGGGACAGATGGTGGCAAGTGGGAACAGATAGGGACATAACCATGCGCAGAGCCGCGTTCGGCACAAACGTGAAGGCTGTGTGGAATGTGTCACAGCCACTGTCTGTCGTTTGCCTGTGATCACCTGGGCGCGACAAGGTGAACCCATGGTTGCCGACGCGTTCCGCGTAGGGGGTGTTCGCCTTGCGAGGTGGTGACGCAGGGTGCGACCATCGGCCAGTCCCTCATTTTCTCAAGGTAGGTCGTCTGTGTCCGAGCACATAGCCAAGCCCCGCACCACAGCCGTGGTTCTGGCCGGCGGAACCGGTCAGCGCGTCGGTCTGTCGATCCCGAAGCAGCTGCTGAAGATCGCCGGCAAGGCGGTCATCGAGCACACGCTCGCGATCTTCGAGGCTGCGGAGGACATCGACGACATCTTCGTACTGATGGCGCCGGGCTATGTGCCGGAGGTTGAGAAGATCGTCGCCAAGGCCGGGCTGACGAAGGTCACCAGGATCATCGAGGGTGGTTCGACCCGCAACGAGACCACCGAGCGGGCGATCGCCGCGCTGAGCGACGGGCTCGCCGAGGGCGAGGACCGCAACGTCCTCTTCCATGACGCGGTGCGTCCGTTGCTCTCGCAGCGCGTCATCAGCGACTGCGTCGCAGCCCTCGCGCGCTACAAGGCGGTCGATGTCGCCATCCCGTCGGCGGACACCATCATCGTGACCCGCACCCACGGCGCGGACGGCGAGTTCATCACCGACGTCCCGGACCGGTCGCGGCTGCGGCGCGGGCAGACCCCGCAGGCGTTCAAGCTCTCCACCATCCGCCGGGCCTACGAGGTCGCCGCCGGCGACCCGAACTTCCAGGCGACCGACGACTGCTCGGTCGTGCTGAAGTACCTGCCCGACGTGCCGATCTACGTCGTCCCCGGCGACGAGTACAACATGAAGGTCACGCAGCCGGTCGACGTCTTCATCGCCGACAAGCTGTTCCAGCTCGCCTCGCAGAGCGCGCCCGACCAGGCCGACGAGGCCGCGTACCGCGAACTGCTCGAAGGCAAGACGCTGGTGGTCTTCGGCGGCTCCTACGGCATCGGCGCCGACATCGCCGAGCTCGCCGAGAAGTACGGCTCGAACGTCTACCCGCTGGGCCGCTCGACGACCGGTACGCACGTCGACAACCCCGAGCACGTCGACGACGCGCTGTCGAAGGCGTACGCGGAGACCGGACGGATCGACTACGTCGTCAACACCGCCGGCGTGCTGCGCATCGGCAAGCTGGCCGAGACCGACAACGCCACGATCGAGGAAGCGCTGCGGGTCAACTACCTCGCGCCCGTCCAGATCGCGCGGGCCTCGCACAAGTATCTGGCCGAGACACGGGGGCAGTTGCTCCTCTACACCTCCAGCAGCTACACCCGCGGGCGCGCCGAGTACAGCCTGTACTCCTCCACCAAGGCGGCCATGGTGAACCTCACCCAGGCCCTCGCCGACGAGTGGGCGGCCGACGGCGTTCGCGTCAACTGCGTCAATCCGGAGCGCACGGCAACGCCCATGCGCACCAAGGCCTTCGGCCAGGAGCCGGAGGGGTCGCTGCTGTCGTCGGAAGCCGTCGCGCGTACCTCACTGGACGTCCTGGTGTCGGGGCTCACCGGCCATGTGATCGACGTCCGGCAGCAGGACCCCACCAGGGGTGCGGCCAGTGCCTCCGGGTTCGAACATGCCCTGGCGACGGTTTTGGCACAGGGTGAGGACGTATAATACGTTCTGCGCACTGAGAATTCATGGGTCCCTGGTTATGCCGATTCGAAGGTCGGATATCGCCAGGGACCCGATCTGTTGACGACGAGTTTCACAATCCGCCGTAAATGAGACCAGCTTCACCAAATCCCAGGAGTAAGCCTCCCGTGATATCGACCGCCGTCCGGCTGGCCCGGGTGGGCAACCGCTCAGAACTGGCCGCCGCGCTGCTCATGGCGCTGAGCTACCCGAGCATGGTGCTCGCCGCCCTGCTCCCGAGCCTGCCGCTCTTCGTCGTGGCGCTCGCCGTGAGCTACCTCGCCGACTGGTATCTGAACCAGCGGAAGGTCTACCTCCTCACACGGCTGAGCAAGGCCCGCGCCGGCGTGTCGATCCGGTTCCTCGCCCGCGAGCTGATGGTCATTCTCTTCCTGGCCCGGTCCGTGCCGGCGGACCACGTGGTCTCCTACGTGGCGATCACCGCCTTCCTGCTCTTCTACGCACTCCAGGCCCCGCACAGCGTTCTGCTCACGCTGATCCGCAACCGCCGCAGGCTGCCCTTCGCCACCCGCAACATCGACCTGACCGGGCTGTCCATCCCGGACGCACCGTCCGTCCGTCTCACCAACCGTGCCGCGGAGAAGATGTTGCACCTGGACCTCGCTGCCGTGGTCGGGCTGCTGGTCTCGGTCGGGACCGGGAAGGCCGTGTACGGCGTCGCGGGCGGCGCCGTCACGTTCGGGCTGGGTGCGCTCTACGTGCTGGCCCTGATGCCGTACCTGAGCCCCAAGCGGCTGCCCGTCGGCACCGACAAGGCGCTGGCCTTCATGGACCGCTGGCTGCGCTCCTACCAGCCCACCACGGTGCTGTACTTCTCCGGCTCCCCGGACTCGGCGTACCAGGTCAACATGTGGCTGGAGACCATGGCCGACCTCGACGGGCGTCCGTTGGTCATCCTTCGCGAGCGCTTCATCCTGCCGCAGCTCGCCGACACCGCGGTGCCGGTGCTGTGCGTGCCCAGCGCGGTACACCTGATGAACATGGATCTGTCGACGATCCGGGTCGCCCTCTACCCCGCGAACGTCGGCAAGAACATCCACATGCTCCGCGAGCCCGGCGCCAAGCACGTCTTCGTCGGCCACGGAGACAGCGACAAGCTCGCCAGCGTCAACCCGTTCAGCAAGGCGTACGACGAGGTGTGGACGGCCGGCAAGGCCGGCCGTGACCGCTACGCGCTGGCCGATGTCGGTGTACGCGACGAGGACATCGTCGAGGTCGGCCGCCCCCAGCTGGCCCGCATCCGGCCCTGGACCGGGAGCGTCCCGGACGGATGCATCCCGACCGTGCTCTACGCGCCCACCTGGGAGGGCTGGACCGACGACCCGGGCAACACGTCGGTGATCCTGGCCGGCGAGAGCATCGTGCGCCGGCTGGTCGAGGCCGAGCAGCCGGTCCGGGTGCTCTACAAGCCGCACCCCTTCACCGGCACGGTCAGCCCGAAGGCCAAGCGGGCGCACGAGCGCATCGTCGCCCTGATGGACAAGGCCGCCGCCAAGCGCGCCGCCGACCCGCGGTTCGCCGCTCAGGCCGCCGCAGGCGCCTCCGAGCAGGCCGAGGCCCGGGCCGAGCTGGTCCGTATCGAGGCCGCGCTGGCCGAATTCGGCGACACGAGCAAGGAGATCACCGACGACGCGGAGGCCTCGCGTGACGCCGCGGCCGATCACGAGCGGGTCGCCGAGGCGGCCCGGCTGCGCGACGCGTGGAACGCCGCGTACTGGCGGTCCTTCGGCACCTGGGAGCACAAGGTCGTCAGCGGCCCGATGCCGCATCTGTACGACTGCTTCAACGTCTCGGACGCGATGGTCTCGGACATCTCCAGCGTGGTCTCCGACTTCATCGCCACCGGCAAGCCGTACGCCATCACCGACTCCGCGGGGCTCGGCGAGACGGAGTTCAAGCGGCAGAACACCGCCGCCCGGGCCGCGCTGATCCTCGACAACAAGGCCAAGCGGATCGGCGAACTCGTCACCGCGGTCACCGATCCCGCCGAGGACCCGCTGACCCTGGCCCGTAAGGACCTCAAGGAGTACCTCCTGGGCCCGGACGAGCCCACGTCGCTGGTGCGCTTCAACACTGCCGTACAGGACCTCGCAGCCAGGGCGGAGGCCCGCCTGGCCCGTCAACTGCTGGTGGGCGAGGAGCAGCCCGGCGCCGACACCGACATGAACGTGGAGACGGGGTCGGAGGCCGACGCCGAGGCCGAGACCTCCACCGAAGCGGTCTGACGCACGGCGCGATGCCGGGTCGCCCACGCGGGCGGCCCGGCATCTCCATTTCTCAGCGAAGAAAAAACGTTTCGAACAGGCGTGGGTGGGCACAAGCGCGGGAATCATCGTGGATTTCCGGAGAAGGGGCTCGTCAGTGCACCGTCACGACTTCCTGCGTCAGCTGCATCACGTGTACAAACCGCGCAATTACCTTGAAATCGGAGTCAATGACGGCCGGAGCCTGGCATTGTCCCGGGTGGCCTCGGTCGCCGTGGATCCGGCCTTCAAGGTCGTCACGGACCTCAGCTGCGACGTCCACCTCGTCAAGGCCACCAGCGACGACTTCTTCGCCCGCAAGGACCCGCTGCTGCACCTGCGCCCCGGCCGCAATCCCTTCCGTGCGTTCGCCCGCAAGGACCCGCTGGCGTGGTTCGGCGACCCGGTCCTGGAGTTGTCGTTCATCGACGGCATGCACCTCTTCGAGTACGCGCTGCGCGACTTCATGAACGTCGAGGAGCGCTCCCGCTGGTCCAGCGTGATCGTCCTGGACGACATGCTGCCCCGTAGCGTCGACGAGGCCGCCCGCGACCGGCACACCGACGCCTGGACCGGTGACGTCTACAAGGTGGCCACCGTCCTGCGGCAGCACCGCCCGGACCTGCTCGTCGTCCCCGTGGACACCTCCCCGACCGGCGTGGTGCTGGTCTTCGGCGCCGACCCGGACAGCACCGTGCTGCGTGATCAGTACGACAGCCTCCTGACGGAGTACGTCGTCCCCGATCCCCAGGACGTGCCCGACGAGGTGCTGACCCGCAAGACCGCGGTGGCGCCGGAGGCGATCCTCGGCGCCGACTTCTGGCCCGCCCTGTCCCGGGCCCGCAACGTGCGCCGGCCGCGCTCCGCGTTCGCCGCGCTCCGCCGCCGGATCGAGTCCCTGACCGAGTGATGAAGTCCCGGTGACATGCGGGCAACCAAAAGGGTGCGGGGTTGGTCGAACACACAACAGTTCCGGCCAACCACGTCCGTTTCGGGGAGACTTCGTGCACGCTCTTACGGTTCTCAGATCCGCCGTCGCCACCGGGGCGCTGGCGTCGGTCACGATGCTGCCGGCGACGGCCGCTGCCGCCGACGACACCTCGGCCTCGCCGACGCCGTCCTCGTCCACGTCGTCCGCGTCGGCGTCCCCCACGCCGACCACGTGCACAGTGATCGACGACGACAGCCTGGACGTGTCCCTGAGCGGTCTTCCGGTCGAGGTGACCGCGGGCGGCGACTGGGGGCGGTTCACCGTCCTGGTGCACAACAGGGGCACGCACACCATCGACGATGCCGCACCGTCGATCTCGCTCAGCCCGTACGACAGGGACGAACTCTCCGACTTCGACCTGCAGTTCCAGGACCCGGACAGCGGCCGGTGGAAGGAGATCACGGTGTCGAGGGACCCCGGCAGCCCCTTCACCTACGTGACCGTCGTGCCGGGTGCCACCACGCAGGTGCCGGTACGCGTCCGGGCCTCGGCTGACGCACCGGCCGGGGGAGCGCTCGTCATGGTCTACGGGAAGTGGGACAACGGCGACGGCACCTGCGGCACCTCCGACGGTGACCAGGGCGACATCAACCTGACGGCCGCGTCCCCGACGGCGTCCGCCAGCCCGGCGCCGTCCGGGTCGGCCAGTTCGTCGGCCTCCCCTTCGGCCTCTCCGTCCACGACGTCCGGCACCGGCACGCAGACCGCGTCGAGCAGTGCCCTCGCCGACACCGGTTCCCCGTCCGCTCTGCCCGCCCTCGCCATGACCGGAGGCGCCGCCCTGGCCGTGGGCACCGGGGCCCTGGTGGTGGTGCGGCGGCGCCGGAACACCACGCGGTAGGCCTAGCCCCGCTCGGCCGCCAGCAGCGCCGGGAAGGCCTCGTGCAGCGCCTCGCGCCAGTCGCGGATCGGCTCGACGCCGGCGGCCCGCCAGCGGTCGTGGCCGAGGACGCTGTACGCCGGGCGGGGGGCCGGGCGGACGAAGGCGTCACTGGTCGTCGGGCGGACCCGCTCCGGGTCCGCGCCGAGCAGCTGGAAGATCTCCCGAGTGAAGCCGAACCAGGTGGTCTCGCCGCCACTGGTGCCGTGGTAGATCCCGGCCGGGGCGTCACCCGCCAGCGCCGACCGCCCGAGCCGGACCAGCCGGTCGGCGAGGTCGACCGTCCAGGTGGGCTGGCCGCGCTGGTCGTCGACCACGTCGAGGGTGTCCTTGACGCCCTCCAGCTTGATCATCGTACGGACGAAATTGCCGCCGCCCGCGCCGTACAGCCACGCCGTGCGCACCACATACCCCGCGCCGGGGAGCGCGGACAGCACCGCCTGCTCGCCGGCCAGCTTGGTGCGGCCGTACGCGCTGCGCGGGGCGGTGGGGGCGTCCTCGGCGTACGGCGAGGTGCCGTCGCCCGCGAAGACGTAGTCCGTGGAGACCTGGAGCAGCTTGGCGCCGGACTTGGCGCAGGCTTCGGCGAGGTGCCGGGCACCGTCGCCGTTGATCCGCAGGGCGTCGGCCTCGCGGGCCTCCGCGTCGTCCACGGCGGTCCAGGCGGCGCAGTTGACCACGACCGCCGGGCGGTGGGCTTCGACCGCGTCGAGCACGGCGTCCGGGTCGGTGATGTCGAGGCCCGCTCGCTGCAGGCCCACCGCCTTGTCGCCGTCGAAGGCGAGGCGCGCCAAGAGGTCCTGGCCGAGCATCCCGCCCGCTCCGGTGATCAACCAGCTGCTGCTCATGCGTTTCCTGATCCTTGTTCCGTACGTCGGCTCGCCGCCCTGGACCCTTTGACGCTACCGCAGGCCCAGGCCGCCTTCCGCCGCGGTGCGGCCCGCTCCGGTCATCCGAGGGCGATGCCGAAGTGGCCACCCTTGTAGGGCGCGCCGATCGTCTTGCCGCCGAAGGCGATGGCCGCGTCGGAGGTCAGTCCGGAGGGGCGGCCGCGCAGCAGCCAGACGGTGCCCTGCCCGGCGTTCCTGGACGATGAGTCGGCGAGATCCTTGGACGAGGAGACGGCGAGGTCGGCGTAGCCGTTGGCGTTCACGTCGAGCAACTGGACGGTGCCCCCGAAGGAGTCCCCGAAGTAGTCGTGCTGTTCGGCGGTGCCGGGCACGCCCGGTGTGTCCTGGGTGAGCTCCTGAGCGCCGGAGCCGGTGACCTGGCCGCGGCGGCCTCGCAGCAGGATGACGGCGCCTGAGTTCGCTGCCTTGCCCACCCGTTCCCCGGGGGCGCCCACGGCGATGTCATCTCGGCCGTCGCCTGTGACGTCGCCCACGGCCACCGAGGCGCCGAAGCCGTTGGCCGTACGGGCGCCGGGCACGCCGGACGTGCTCTGGGTAATTGTCGTCCAGCGGGAGGCGGGTGAGATTCCGGCGGCCGAGCCGTAGCCGATGACGAGCTGCTGCTTCCAGGCGGCCCCGGCGACGAGGTCGGCGTAGCCGTCGCCGTTGACGTCGCCGAGGGCCACTGCGCCGCCCTGCGGGACGTGCCGGTCGGGGGCCGGCCGGAGCCCCGCCGCACTGCCGAGGTAGACGTCGACGCGGAACTGCGCCGGGCCGCTGCCGGTGCCCGCGGTGACGGCCAGGTCCGCGCGCCCGTCGTGGTTCACGTCGCCGGTGGCGGCCGCGTCCACCTGGTAGATGGGGTCCGAGGGGGTGGCGAGCGTCGAGGTCGCCGTGGGCTTCGCGGTCCGGGAGACCGGCCCGTACCAGACGGTCTCGGTCGTGCCGGACGGGCCGTCGTCCAGGGAATGGGCGGTGGCGAAAAGCGCCATGTCGAGGTGACCGTCGCCGTTGAAGTCACCCAGCGCGGACAGCGTTTCGGGGTGCGGAAGCCCGGTCGGCGACGACAGGCCCTGCTTGCCGCCCCACACGACAACCATCCCGGAATTCGGAGCCCTGCCGATGACGAGGTCGGCGTAGCCGTCGCCGTCCAGGTCGCCCTTGGCCAGCTCCATACCGAACAGGCCGCCGATCCTGGGGCCCCCGTGCACCCCGGGCGTGGCCGGGCTGATGATCGTACGGTGCGAGGCGGACAGCCCGTGCGCGGAGCCGTACATGACGGCTACGTACCCGGCCTCGTTCCGCCCGTCGACGGTGGCGTACGGGGCCCCGACGGCGAGGTCCGCGTAGCCGTCGCCGTTGAAGTCCGCGTTGACGGAGACCTTGTGCGTACCGGCCCCGGAGGACGCGGCCTTGGCGGGGGAGCCGGTGCCGCAGGCGAAGAGGGCGACGAGTCCGCCGGCGGTGACCAGTGCCGTGAGTGCTGAGCGGACGCGGTCGGACATACGACAGCCCTTCCCTCGGTGACTTTCCGGTGAACGGTGAGGCGCCGGCCTCCCTGGGCCCTCGCCCACGTCACCCGAGCGTGAAGCCGAACCATGCCTTGGCGTAGGGGGCGCGGATCGTCTTCCCGCCAAAGGCGAAGGCGGCGTCGGAGGTGAGCCCGGTCTTCGTGCCGCGCAGCACCCATACGGCGCCGTTCCAGCTGTTCTCCCGCAGGGCGGCGGCGGCGAGGTCGGCGCGGCCGTTGCCGTTGATGTCGAGCAGCTGGACCTGGCTGCCGAACTGGTCGTTCGCCTCGGCGGTGCCGGGGACACCGCTGGTGTTCTGGCTGAACGACTGGGCGTTCCTGCCGGTGAGTCCGGATTTGCTGCCACGCAGCAGGACGACGTCACCCGCGTCCGCCTTGCCGTCGACCTGGCTCCCGGGAGCGCCCACCGCGACATCGTCGATGCCGTCGCCGTTCACATCGCCCACGGACAGGGAGGTACCGAAGCCGTCGTCGGACCTCTTCCCGGGAACCCCGGCGGTGCTGCGGGTGATCCTCGTCCAGGCGGATCCGGTGGGGAGGCCGGCCGCCGAGCCGTATCCGACGATCACGTAGGCGTTGGTGGCGTCCCCGGCGATGAAGTCGTCGTAGCCGTCGTGGTTCACATCACCCAGCGTGGCGGTGTCGGCGTAGGGGATGTCCCTGTCGGAGGTGGTCCGCAGACCGGAGGCACTGCCGTAGTAGAGCTCGGTTCCCGTGCCGCCTTCACCGGTGTAGTCGGCCAGTGCCAGGTCGGCGTAGCCGTCGCCGTTGACATCCCCGCTCGCGGCCGATTGCACTTCGTCGAGGCGGGTGGAGGAGGCGCCGAAGGTGGAGGTCGAAGCGGGCTTTCCGGCCCGGGAGACCGGGCCGTACCAGACGACCGTGTCGGTGCCTGACGGATCGTCGTGCCCGGTGTGGGTGGTCTGGAAGAGCGCCAGGTCGGTGTGGCTGTCGCCGTTGAAGTCGCCGGTCCGGGAGAGCGAGCGGTAGTGGGGGATCGCGGTGCCTCCGGACAGCCCGCCCTTGCCGCCCCAGACGATCACCGAACTGTCCTCGCCCAGGCTGCTGATGACGAGGTCGGCGTATCCGTCTTCGTCCAAGTCGCCCTTGGACACGGCATAGCCGAAGCCCAAGCCCTCCTGGGGGTCTCCCGGGATCCCCTGCGTCGCGCGGCTGATCACGGTGCGGTGCGAGGCGGACAGTCCGTGGGCGGAGCCGTACATCACCGTCACGTACCCGGCGTCGGTGAGTCCGCCGACCGTCCCTCTGGGGGCGCCGACCACGAGGTCGGCATAGCCGTCGCCGTTGAAGTCCTCCTGTACGGAAGCCCTGACGGTGCCGGCGCCGGATGTGGCGGCCTTGGCGGTGGAGCCGGTGCCGCAAGCGATCAGGGCCCCCGCCGCGGTCACCGCCGTCAGCGCCGTCATCGTCCAGCGGGATCGGACTCGGGCAGACATACGGCAACCCTCTCTTCGGTGGCGTTACGGTGAACAGGACCAGCCACTGCCCGAGAGGGTTGTACGTAGAGCAGCTTTCGTCAGCTGAGTGCCGCGCGCTCCTTGAGCGGCTCCCACCAGTCGCGGTTGTCGCGGTACCAGGCGACGGTCTCGGCGAGGCCGGTCGCGAAGTCCTTGCGGGGCTCGTAGCCCAGCTCGGTGCGGATCTTGGTGCAGTCCACCGAGTAGCGGCGGTCGTGGCCCTTGCGGTCCGTGACGTACTCGACGCTGGTGTCCCAGTCGGCGCCGCAGGCTTCCAGCAGCAGCCCGGTGAGCTCCTTGTTGGACAGCTCGGTGCCGCCGCCGATGTTGTAGACCTCGCCGGCCCGGCCCTTTGTGCGGACCAGGTCGATGCCCTGGACGTGGTCGTCGATGTGCAGCCAGTCGCGGACGTTGCCGCCGTCGCCGTACAGCGGGACCTTCTTGCCGTCCAGCAGGTTGCTGATGAACAGCGGGATGACCTTCTCGGGGAAGTGGTGGTGCCCGTAGTTGTTGGAGCAGCGGGTCACCCGCACGTCGAGGCCGTGCGTGCGGTGGTACGACAGTGCGATCAGGTCGCTGGACGCCTTGGCCGAGGAGTAGGGCGAGTTGGGCTGCAGCGGGTGGGTCTCCGGCCAGGAGCCCTCGTCGATGGAGCCGTAGACCTCGTCGGTGGAGATGTGCACGAAGGTCTTGATGCCGGCCCGGTGGGCGCCGTCGATCAGGGTGTGCGTGCCGACCACGTTCGTACGGACGAACTCGGCGCCGCCGTCGATGGAACGGTCCACGTGCGACTCGGCGGCGAAGTGCACCACCTGGTCGTGCTCGGCCATCAGCTTCCCGACCAGCTCGGGGTCGCAGATGTCGCCCTGCACGAAGCCGAAGCCCGGGTGGTCGCGCACCTCGTCGAGGTTGGCCGGGTTGCCCGCGTAGGTGAGCTTGTCCAGCACGGTTATCGCCACATCGCCCGGACCCTGGGGGCCGAGGAGGGTACGGACGTAGTGCGAGCCGATGAAGCCGGCGCCGCCGGTCACCAGAATCTTGGTCGTCATGAAGAGATCTGCACCTTGCTGTGGTCGCCGAGGACGAGACGGTGGGCTGCGGGATTGCGGGGCGCGGGGGTGACCTCGACGTTGCGGCCGATGAGTGAGGCCTCGACCCGGCGCACGCCGCTGATGGAGGACTCGCGCAGGACGATGGAGTACTCGACCTCGCTGTCGTCGATCCGGCAGCCCTCGGAGACCGAGGTGAACGGGCCGATGTACGAGTCGCTGATCACCGAACCGGGGCCGATGATGGCCGGTCCGACGATCCGCGATCCGCGGACCTCGGCGCCGGCGTCGATCCGCACGCGGCCGATGATCTCGCTGGCCTCGTCGACGGTGCCCTCGATGCTGGGCTCGACCGTCTCCAGGACCGAACGGTTCACTTCCAGCATGTCGGCGACGTTCCCGGTGTCCTTCCAGTAGCCGGAGATGGTCGTCGAGCGGACGTCCTGCTGCTGGTCGATCAGCCACTGGATGGCGTGGGTGATTTCCAGCTCGCCGCGCCAGGAGGGCTTGATGCTGCGGACGGCCTTGTGGATGGCGGGCGTGAACAGATACACGCCGACCAGCGCGAGGTCGCTCTTGGGCTCCTTCGGCTTCTCCTCCAGCCCCTTGACGCGGCCGCTCGCGTCGAGCTCGGCGACGCCGAAGGAGGTCGGGTTGGGCACCCGGGTGAGCAGGATCTGCGCGTCGGGGTGCTCCGAGCGGAACTCCTCCACCAGGCCGGTGATGCCGCCGACGATGAAGTTGTCACCCAGATACATCACGAAGTCGTCGTCACCGAGGAAGTCCTGAGCGATCAGGACCGCGTGGGCCAGACCGAGCGGCTTCTCCTGCGGGATGTATGTGACATTGATCCCGAGTTTGGAGCCGTCCCCAACGGCTTCCCGGATCTCCTCCGCGGTGTCGCCGACGATGATTCCGACCTCGGTGATGCCGGCGTCGGCGATCGCCTCCAGCCCGTAGAACAGCACGGGCTTGTTGGCCACGGGGACCAGTTGCTTCGCCGACGTATGGGTTATCGGACGCAGGCGGGTGCCCGAGCCACCGGAGAGTACGAGAGCCTTCATGGCAGGCATCTTAACGGGCGCTTCTCGTCAAGCGACGTGCCGTGTGTTCTGTCACAGTTCGGCAAACCATCGCGGAGAGTTTGTCATCGATTCGTGTCCCGGCTGCCCTTCGGCGGGGGTACGGGCCTCGCGTTCACCCGTTAGCCTGGCCCGGACGAATGTCCGGAGCGCAGAAAGAAGACACATGCCCGTCAAGGTGAGCGTGGTGATCCCGGTCTACAACCCGGGCAAGTACATCGAGGACTGCATCGCCTCGCTGCTGCGTCAGAGCCTGCCCGACGACGAGTACGAGGCGATCTTCGTCAACGACGGCTCCACCGACGAGACACCTGCGCTCCTGGACCGGATGGCCGCCGAACACCCGCACATGCACGTCATCCACCAGGAGGCGTCGGGCTGGTCCGGCAAGCCCCGGAACACCGGCATCGCGGCCGCCAAGGGCGAGTACATCCAGTTCGTCGACAACGACGACTGGCTCGGCGACGAAGCTCTCGAGCGGATGTACAACTACGGGGTCGAGAACAAAGCCGACGTGATCGTCGGCAAGATGGCCGGCAAGGGCCGTCCCGTCCCGCTGGAGCTGTTCCGCAAGAACCGCCCGCACGCCAATGTCGAGAACGCCCCGCTGATCGACAGCCTCACCCCGCACAAGATGTTCCGCAAGGAATTCCTGGACCGGCACAACCTCCGGTACATGGAGGGGCGCCGCCGCCTGGAGGACCACGTCTTCGTCACC
This sequence comes from Streptomyces sp. NPDC059373, assembly GCF_042751495.1. Lineage (NCBI taxonomy): Bacteria > Bacillati > Actinomycetota > Actinomycetes > Kitasatosporales > Streptomycetaceae > Streptomyces > Streptomyces sp. NPDC059373. Next base: position 44,986 of record NZ_JBHYXC010000004.1, read on the forward strand.
GAGGCGTATCTGCGGGCCGAGAACGTCGCCGTGCTCAGCGACTACCTCTGCTACTACCACGTCAAGCGGGACGACGCCTCCAACGCCGGCTTCCAGCGCTTCGACCCGGTCGGCTACTTCAAGAACCTCCGCGAGGCCCTGGACGTCGTCGAGAAGCTCACCGAGCCCGGCCCCCTGCGCGACCGCCTCTTCCGGCGCTGGCTGCGCAACGAGATGGTCGAGCGGATGCGCGGCCAGCGGCTGCTGAAGCTGCCCGCCGACTACCGCCAGGAGCTCTTCGACGAGATCCACAAGGTGGTCGTCGAGCGCTTCGGCCCGGGCGTCGCCGCGGGCATGCAGCCGACCCAGCAGATCGTCGCCGGACTGATCGCCGCCAACCGTCTCGGCGACCTCGAGGAATTCGCCCAGTGGGAGTCCGGGATCAAGCCGTCCGGCACCCTGGAGAGCCTCGGGTGGGAGAACGGCCGGTTGAAGATAGGTTTCACCGCCGAGTACCGGTCCGGTGGCGAACCGATCACCTTCCGTAACGACGGTGACAAGGACCTGCTCGCCCCGCCGCTACCGCAGTCCAGTCTGGACGCCATCGCCCTGCTGGGCGCGGACACCTCCGCGCCGCTGGGCAGGTCCAAGGCGGACCTCGTCGTCCGTGACCGCGAGACGGCCGCGGAGTTCTTCCAGCCCGTCGAGCTGACCCGTGACAAGGTCGCCGTCGAGGGCCGTGACGCCTTCTTCCGGCAGGTCCTGCGCGCCACCGCACAGGTCGACCCGCTGACCGCGGCGAACGGCGCGGAACTGGGCGCCGGCATCTGGGACGTCCTGATCCGGATCAGCTCCTGCGGCTGGACCAAGGAGACCCGCCTCGGTTCCGTACGCACCGACCAGGCCCGCCACGGACGCGGCGCCGCCCTGCTCGGCTCCCCTGAGCAGCTGGTTCTCCCGTACTGGACCGACCCGCACGGCAACCTCTCGCTGGACGTCGGCCAGAAGACCAACCGGATCGCGTACGAGTTCGCCGGGCTGACCCCCGCCGATGTCACCGTCACGCAGGACCCCGCCCGGCTCACCGCCCCCCTGCCGCTGCACGTGCAGGCCAGGAGCGAGGTCGCCCTGAAGCTGACGGACGTCGAGGCGAAGCGCACGGTGGCCGTGCCCGCGGTGCTCACCGACCGCCCGGCCGGCGGAGCCGAACTGACCGCAGACCTCCCGCTCGGCGAGCTCACCGGAGCCCAGTGGCGGCTGGAGCTGACCCTGCCGTCGGCCGGCAAACCGAAGTCCGTGGCGCTCCCGCTGGCGCTTCAGGTCCCCGGGGACGGCGGCGCCATCGTGGTCAAGCCCGTCGCGGCCGCTGCCGAGGACCTGGCCGCCAAGGGCCCCGAGCGGGGCAAGCCCGCCCCCCAGCCGGGGCAGCGGTCCGCCCTGCGCGGCGCGGTCGGCAAGCTGCGCCGCGCCCTGAAGAAGTAAAGGACTCAGAGAAATGCGACCACTGGGCATCGAAGGCGCTTGGGTACTGGAGCCGAAGGTCTTCCCCGACGACCGCGGCAGCTTCCACGAGTGGTTCCGCGGCGCCGAGTTCCGTGAGGCGACCGGCCAGGACCTCACCCTGGCCCAGGCGAACTGCTCGGTCTCCAAGCGGGGCACCCTGCGGGGCATCCACTTCGCCGACGTGCCGCCGAGCCAGGCCAAGTACGTCAAGTGTGTGCGCGGCGCGGTCATCGACGTCATCGTCGACATCCGGGTCGGTTCGCCGACGTACAAGCAGTGGGAGGCCGTTCGCCTCGACGACGAGACCCACCACGCCGTCTACCTGTCGGAGGGCCTCGGCCACGCCTTCTTCGCCCTGACCGACGACGCCACCGTGGTCTACCTCTGCTCCGAGGGCTATGCCCCCGGGCGCGAGCACGGCATCCACCCGCTCGACCCCGACCTCGCCATCGACTGGCCGGCCGGCATCGAGCCGCTGCTGTCCCCGAAGGACGAGCAGGCACCCACCCTGGCCGAGGCAGAGGCTCAGGGCCTGCTCCCCGCGTACGAGGACTGCGTCGAGTACCGGAGCCGACTGCGCCGCGTGTGACACCCGCTCATGCGTCTGACGGGCCCTTCCTGGGAAACCAGGAAGGGCCCAAGTCGTTGACCCATAGGGCGCTCACGAGGGAACGCGGAACTCTCTGCAGTCCTCCTCCTGTGCGAAGGAACAGCGCAGACACGGGAAGAGTGGCCGAGTGGCATGGGTTTGACCAGCGGGACAACGGTGTATGTGACGGCGGCACTGGCAGCGGTCTGTGTGGCGCTACTGGTATGGCTGTGGCCACGGCTGGCCAGGCCGGGGTTGCACCAGGTGCTCGGGCGGCTGGCGGCCATCGGGGTGACCCAGGTGACGATCGTCGCCGCCTTCGCGTGTGCGGTGAACTCGTCGTACCAGTTCTTCGGTTCCTGGAACGAGCTCTTCGGCAATGTCGACACCGCGCCCGTCGGCGTGACGGGCGCGGCCGACCTGAACGGCAACGGCACGGTGTACGGCAGCGTCGGCAGCGTCAAGGGGTCGCTGATACAGCCCGCCGGCGATGAGCAGCTGAGCCGGGTCAGCGGCCTGCCCACCGGCCCCGCCGCCGAGAACGGCCGGGTGGAGTCGATACGGGTCATCGGCCGCCGTACGGGTGTGGTCGACCCGGCGTTCGTCTACCTGCCGCCGCAGTACTTCCAGAAGGCGTACCACCGGCAACGCTTCCCGGTGATCGTCGCGCTCAGCGGCTACCCGGGCAGCATCTTCAACCTCGCGCAGTACCTGCGGGTCTCGCAGACCGCCGGAGCGCTGCAGAAGAGCGGTCAGATGCAGCCGACGATCATGGTCATGATCCGGCCGACCGTCGCCCCGCCGCGCGACACCGAGTGCGTCGACGTCCCGGGCGGACCGCAGACCGAGACCTTCCTGGCCAAGGACCTCCCGGAGGCCCTCAAGTCCGTCTACCGGGTCGGCCACGACGCCAGCGCCTGGGGCGTGATGGGCTACTCCTCCGGCGGCAGCTGCGCCCTGCAACTGACGATGCGCAACCCCCGTGTCTACACCGTGGCCGCCGCCCTGTCGCCGGACTACAAGGTCAAGGACGATCCCACCACCGGCAACCTCTTCGGCTCCGGTCCCGGCCGCGTCGGCCGTGTCAACGGGCACGACCTCATGTGGCGTCTCAAGCACCTGCCCGCGCCCCAGGTCTCGGTCCTGGTCGCCAACAGCAAGCACGGCGAGCGGGGCTACGCGCAGACCATGGCCTTCGTCAAGGCCGTCAGGGCGCCCATGCGCGTCGTGTCGATACTGCCCGCCAACGGCAGCCACAACTTCCCGACCTGGGTGCGGGAGATGCCCGCCGCCCTGAAGTGGATGAACCAGCAGCTGACCTTCCCCCAGGACGTCGTGCCGCGGCCCCACCACACGAAGGGCACGGTGGCCGCGGTCCACCCCAAGCCGGGCCGCAGCACCGTAAGGGCCGCGGGCACCGACCCGGCGACGACTGCCGGACCGGGCAAGTGAGGGACTGCCGCTACCGCTTCGGTACGTGGATGTCCGCGCTGCTCAGCGTCTGCGGCCGGTCCGTGAAGGCCCTCAGCCGTACCCGCAGGTGGGTCCGGTTCGGGATGGGGAAGCGCCCGTTGGCGGGCACCAGGACGTAGCGCGCCGACTGGTGCGGGGCCAGCACGGACGGGCCGCTGCGGACGGTCCAGTAGGCAGAGGTGCCCTCGCCGGTGCTCGTCGCGAAGTTCGGGGTGAGGGCGGTGTCACCGTTGTTCGTCGCCTGCACGGTGAGCGTGCTGATACCGCCGCCGGCAGCCCCCACGGTGCCGATCGCCAGCCGCAACGGCGGCGCGCTCGCGGCGGCGATCGCCACGCAGGCGGCGGCGGGAGCCAGCACCGCCGCCGCCAGGGCCGCGCGGGCCGCCCGCCGCCGGGGCTGCGACAGCCGGCCCAGCGGCAGCCGGGGCTGCCAGGCCGAGGCGAAGGCGGAGCCGGGGGCGGTGGCGGCGGCCGCGATCCACAGCGGGGTCATCATCAGGTAGTAGCCGTCCTGCGACCGCGTGGCCAGGTAGAACGCACACCACGGCAGAACGGTGGCGGCCGGCCCCAGCCGCCGTACGAAGAGAACGAACAGCACGAGCAGCCCGACGGCCAGCAGCATGCTGCCGTACGAGTAGAAGTCCAGCCGGCTGCTGCCGTTGGTGAAGTAGTACGAGAGGCCCATGATGCCCTGGCCGTGCAGCACCCCGTGCTGGGTGAACGGCAGCGCCAGGCCCGTCAGCCAGGCCCGCGGGCTCTGGATGACGAAGTACGCGTTGGCGGCGAGCGCCACGACCGCCGCGATCCCGGTGAAGCGCGCGACCACGGCGAGCGCGGTCCGCGCCGGGAGTTCGCCGCGCCGTACCGCGTACACCCCGGCCAGCAGGAACGGCGTGAGGAACCAGGGCAGTTGCTGGGTCGCGCAGGCGGCCCCGAGGCAGACGGCACGCGCGATGTCCGAGCGGCTGAGCCGCCCCCCGGCACCGATCGAGGGCCAGCGGACCACGACCGGGATGAGCAGGACGAGCGCCGGGATGGCCGGGTAGCCCATGGCGGCGTACATCTTCAGCATGGGGAAACCGAGGCAGACCGCCGTCGCGGCGGACCGCCACGGCGTGGGCAGCATCACCCAGAGCGCCACGGCGCCGATGATCAGCAGGAGCGTCGGAACGAGAGTGATGGCCTTGGCGCCGATCAGCACGTAGGCGGGGGCGTTGAGCAGGACCGTCAGCGGCGGGTACGCGAAGGAGTAGTCGGCGCCGCCGGACATCGTCTTCGTCACCCCGACGTGGCTGCGCTCGAAGACCCACGGCCATTCCTGCCCGTACACCAGATGCCCGTGCACCAGCTCGTGCGTGGCCTGGGTCATCAGCACCGTCTCGTCGTTGAGTCCGTTGCTGAGGGCGTACGAGCACAGGGCCAGCATGATGCCGAGCAGCAGCACCCCCGCGTCGACCAGCACCAGAGCGCGGCGGCGGCGCACGACGAGGGCGAGGATGCCGAGGATCAGGATTGCGGCGTAGCCGAGCGTGATGGCCCCGCCGATCGCCGGTCGTGTGGCGATCGCGGTGGACCAGTCGTTGCGCGTGCCGATGAACAGGCTGATGACGGCGAGCAGCGTGATCGCGCGGTGCAGCGCCGCGGGCACAGTCGGCGTTGGCGCTTCCGAGGGGACCGGTGCGGCCTCGGGGACAGCGGCGGCGGTGCCGGCCGTCTTGTTCATGCGGGGTCCACCTCGGGCGGGCGAGTCGTGATCAGATGAAGGGTGCTCCGGTAGTGCGAGCTCGTCATCTTATCCGTGTCGTCAGCCGATTTTTCCGGCGCTGCGGCGCTGCCGTCCGCCCACCGATACGCATACGCGGCCGGACATCGTCCTCGCGTAGATTGCGAGGACGGAGCCAGGAAGGGACGCACGTGGCAGGCGTGAGGCAGGACGTGGTCGGGGCCCACAGGATCGTGGTCAAGGTCGGTTCGTCGTCGTTGACCACCGCGGCCGGGGGGCTGGACGCGGACCGGGTCGACGCGCTCGTGGACGTTCTCGCCAAGGTGCGGGGGAACGGCGCGAAGGACATAGTCCTGGTCTCCTCCGGCGCCATCGCCGCCGGGCTCGCCCCGCTCGGCCTCACCAGGCGCCCCCGTGACCTGGCCCGCCAGCAGGCCGCCGCCAGCGTCGGCCAGGGGCTGCTGGTCGCCCGCTACACCGCGTCGTTCGCGCGCCACGGCGTACGGGTCGGCCAGGTGCTGCTCACCTCCGACGACGTCAGCCGCCGCTCGCACTACCGGAACGCGTACCGCACCCTCGACCAGCTTCTCGCCATGGGCGCGCTGCCGATCGTCAACGAGAACGACACCGTCGCCACCGACGAGATCCGCTTCGGCGACAACGACCGGCTGGCCGCCCTGGTCGCCCACCTCGTCCGGGCCGACCTGCTGGTGCTGCTGTCGGACGTGGACGGACTGTACGACGGTGACCCCAGCAACCCCGGCGCCTCGCGCATCGACGAGGTCGCGGGGCCCGAGGACCTGGACGGCATCTCCATCGGCAGCAGCGGCAAGGCCGGCGTCGGCACCGGCGGCATGGTCACCAAGGTCGAGGCCGCCCGGATCGCCACCGGGGCCGGCATCCCCGTCGTCCTCACCTCCGCCACCCACGCCGCCGACGCCCTCGTCGGGCGCCCCACCGGCACCCTCTTCCACCGCACCGGCAAGCGCTCCGCGGACCGGCTGCTGTGGCTCGCCCACGCCTCGACCCCGCTCGGCGCGCTCATCCTCGACGACGGCGCCGTCCAGGCCGTCGTGAAGGGGCGCAAGTCCCTGCTGCCCGCCGGAATCGCGAGCATCGAGGGCCAGTTCGCCGCCGGCGACCCCGTCGAGCTGCGCGACGAGGCCGGCCACGCCGTCGCGCGCGGCCTGGTCAACTTCGACGCGGCCGAGCTGCCGCGGCTGCTCGGCCGCTCCACGCACGATCTCGCCCGCGAACTCGGCCCGGCGTACGAACGTGAGGTCGTACACCGCGACGACCTCGTACTCCTGCACTCCTGACGGCGCCCATCCGTGGTTACTTGGTGAAAACCGCCCCGCGGCCGCCCTCGTACTGGTCAACTTTGATGCGAGGACGAAAGCGCCGACAGGGAGGCCACCGGTGAGACGAGGGCGTCCAGGGGTACCGCCCCGGGGGACGGCGGAGCGCACACTCGTCAGCGTCGACGGGACCGGTGCTGCCGCCGCCACGGAGCCGGTGCCGCAGTCACGGCCGCAGCCCCGCCTGTGGCACGTCACCCTCAGCGTCTCCGGCGCCGAGGCCCCGCTGTCGGAGGTCCGGCGGGCGCTGGAGCAGCTCGCCCACGACCATCCCTTCCTCCTGACCAGCCGCTACGCCGGCGACCACGCGGAGATCCGGTACTGGGAGGAGGCCCGCGACCTGCACGACGCGGCCGCCATCGCCCTGCGCCTGTGGGGCGAGCACCGCTCCACGGCCAATCTGCCGCCCTGGGAGATCGTCGGCCTCGAGGTCATCGACCGCGAGACCTACCACCACCGCATCGCCGAGGGCTACGGCCCCGCCCCCGCCACCCCCGTCGGCGTCCACCCCTACTGACCCGGCACAGGGCCCCTGCCGGTGCCGGCCGGTCTCAGCCGGTGGAAAGCCGCACCGGGGGCACCGTCCGCGGCCGTACTCTGAAGGGCATGAGCAGCAGCCACGATCTCGCCTCGTCCCTGCCGTCCCCGTGGCCGGAGTCCCCGGTCCTGCGCGCCGCCTACCGCGCTCGCTCGGCCGCCGCGGACCTGGCGCCGATGCCGCGGTCCCCGAAGGACGACGCGCTGCTGGCGATCGCGGACGCGCTGGTCGTCCGTACGAGGGAAATCGTCGCCGCCAACGCCGAGGACATCGCACGGGCCCGCGAGGCGGGCACCAGCGAGACGGTCGTCGACCGGCTGACGCTCACGCCGGAGCGGGTGCGGGCGATCGCCAACGACGTACGGGACGTCGCAGGGCTGCCGGACCCGGTGGGCGAGGTCGTGCGGGGGTCGACGCTGCCGAACGGTCTTGACCTGCGCCAGGTGCGGGTGCCGCTCGGCGTGGTCGGGATCATCTACGAGGCCCGCCCCAATGTCACCGTCGACGCCGCCGCGCTCTGCCTGAAGTCGGGCAACGCGGTGCTGCTGCGCGGCTCCTCCTCCGCGTACAACTCCAACCACGCCCTGGTCACCGTCCTGCGGGACGCGGTCGGCGGGGCGGGCCTGCCGGCGGACGCGGTGCAGCTGGTGCCGGGGGAGAGCCGGGAGTCCGTGCACGAGCTGATGCGCGCCCGCGGCCTGGTGGACGTACTGATCCCGCGCGGCGGCGCGTCGCTGATCAGGACGGTCGTCGAGCAGTCGACGGTGCCGGTGATCGAGACGGGCACCGGCAACTGCCATGTGTACGTCGACGCCCAGGCCGACCTCGACATGGCGATCGAGGTGCTGATCAACTCCAAGGCGCAGCGCCCCAGCGTGTGCAACGCCGCCGAGACGCTGCTGGTCCACCAGGACATCGCCGACGCCTTCCTGCCGCGCGCGCTGGACGCCCTGGCCGAGGCCGGGGTGACCGTGCACGGCGACGAGCGGGTCCTCGCGCTGGCCGAGAAGTCCGGGACGAAGGCGAAGGTCGTGGCCGCCACGACCGACGACTGGGAGACCGAGTACCTGTCCTACGACATCGCGGCGGCGGTCGTGCACTCGCTGGACGCGGCAGTGGCGCACATCCGGCTGTGGTCCTCGGGTCACACCGAGGCGATCGTGACGAGCTCCCAGCCCGCGGCCCGTCGATTCACCCAGTTGGTGGACTCGGCGGCGGTGGCCGTGAACGCCTCGACCCGCTTCACCGACGGCGGTCAGTTCGGCTTCGGCGCGGAGATCGGCATCTCCACGCAGAAACTCCACGCGCGCGGTCCGATGGGCCTGCCGGAGCTGACCTCCACGAAGTTCATCGTGACCGGCGACGGCCACATCCGCAGCTGATTCGCAGCGTATTCTCAGCCGATTTCCCTGCCCAAAGCGACGTTCCGGGCCCTATTCTGGACGGGTGCCGGACGATGTGGGGCCAGGCCGTCCGTTCCCGGACGGTGACGACCACGGTGGCGCGGACGACGAGTTCGCGTCCGTGGTGCTCGATGAGGCCTTCATACAGTCCGCCGCCTTCCACGAGCCCAGCCACAAGGAACGCATGGCGGCCCGGGCCCGCGTCGGCGGCGTCGAGGACGAGCCGGGCGAATGGGATCCGCTGGAATCCCCCTACGGCCACGACGACGGCGAGCTCGACCCCGAGGACGCCGAGTACGAGGAGCTGTACGCCCAGCGCAGTCCCTACCGGGGACACACCCGCTGGCACCGTACGGTCGCCTGGGTGCTGGCCGTCCTCATGGGCATCGGCGTGGTCGCACTGACGTTCGCAGCGGTCTACCGGGGCGCGGGCGGCGGCCGTCAGCCGGCCACCATCCAGCCGTCCCCCACGGGCCACATCGGGGCCCCGCCGACTGCGCCGGTGGCCGTCAGCCCCACGCGCTGAGCCGGTGCGCGAGCAAACCCACTGACCAACGCACTGCCATTCGACCAAAGTTGTCTCGTACCAGGGCGTTTATAAGTGGTCTGAGAGACCTACGCTTGTGGTATGGCCGGTCCTGGAGACCCACCTGCGGGGAACCCCGAAGGCGTTCCGGGAGGTGGGGACGACGAATACCGATCCGTCGTCTTCGACGAATCGTTCGTTCGCGCTGCCCGGATACAGGAGTACTCGGCCCGCGAGCGGCTCGACGGCACCGCCCGGGCCGTGCGCATCCGCCGCATCTGGTCCCGTGGCGGCGCTCCCCGGCAGGCCCTGATCCTGGTCCTGCTGATCGCGATGGCCTTCGGCACCGCCATCTACCTGGGCATTCGCAATCCGTACCAGCAGCCGGTCACGCCCGCCGCCGACCAGCTCCGGATCACCCTGATCCCGCTCGCCCCCACCGGGGTGGTTCCCGCCGCGGACCAGGCGCAGCCCTTCGCGGGGTCCCCGGCCGCCGACTACCGGATCGGCGCCGTAGGCGTCACCCTGCCGGCCGCCCACCGCACAGGGCATTTCACCGAGGACCAGGTCATGCAGGCGCTGACCAGTGCGAAGGACTACCTGGTCGCCTCGGCGATAGACCCCGGAGCGCTCACCGGCGGCGATGTCCGCACCGTCCGGTCGCTGCTCGCCCCCGGGCAGCTCGCCCAGTTCGACCGCAGCCTGGAGCGGCCCGCCGATGACGGCCGGCAGGCGGCGACGGGCTGGCTGGTGCGCTTCGACCCCACCCGGATCAAGCTCGCCGACGAGGAGGTGCGGGTGCAGGGCAGCATGGTCGCGAGCGAGGTCAGCGACGACCTGCTGGAGGTCGTCACCGACCACACTCTGGTGTACGCGGTTCGCGACGCCACCGGCGCGGCGAGCACGGCCTCGCTCTTCACCGTCCGGCGCGAGCTGCGCTTCCGCTTCGACCGCGACGACCTGCGCGACCGGCACGTCGAGCTGGTCCAGTCCTCGACCGAGGCCGGTCCGCAGTCCTGCACGACACCGTCGGTGGGCTACTTCCAGCCGCTGCTGGCCGGCCAGCAGGCGCCGGCCCGGACCGGGACCGACCCCTTCAACCACGATCACCAGCTGACCTCGGTGTGCGGTGTGCTGGCCCCGGAGGCCTCGGCCTCGGCCTCGGTCAGTCCTCAGGCGACTCGGACGGCGGCGAGTCCTGCGGCGGGTTCTGGGTCGGCGACCCCGGCGTCCCGGTGAACTTGTCGCGAAGCTTCCCGCCGAGGTCCCCGGCGCCGGACGAGATGTCGTTGATCAGCCGCATCAGCGGGTCCTTGCTGGTCTTCACCGTCCCGGCGTAGTGGTTCGCCGACTCCTTCCAGGCGTCCGAGACCGAGGTGTCCTTGTCCTCGGCGCGCCGGGCGTAGTGGCCGTCCATGATCCGCTGGTAGTCGCGGCTGGCCTCCCACTTCTTCAGCTCGGCCGCCCGCACGGTGGTGAAGGGGTGGGTACGCGGCAGCACGTTCAGGATCTTGAGCACGGAGTCGCGCAGGTCGCCCGAGGCCTCGTACTCCTCGGCCTGCTTCAGGAACGCGTCCACGTTCATCTCGTGCAGATGATTGCCGCCGGCGATCTTCATCAGACCGCGCATCGAGGCCCGCAGATCCTGGCCGACCAGCAGCCCGGCGCGGTCCGCCGACAGCTCGGACTTGCGGAACCACTCGCGCAGGGCCGTGATGATCGCCATGATCGCGAGGCCGCCCAGCGGGATCCACGCCACCCGCAGTGCCAGCGTGGTCAGGAACAGCAGAATCGTGCGGTAGACCGAGTGGCCGGACAGGGCGTGCCCCACCTCGTGGCCGACCACGGCCCGCATCTCCTCCTCGTCCAGGAGCTCCACCAGGCCGGTGGTGACGACGATGAGCGGCTCGTCGAGCCCGATACACATCGCATTGGGCTGCGGGTCCTGCGTCACGTACATCGCCGGGACCTTCTCCAGGTCCAGGATGTAGCAGGCGTCCCGCAACATGTCGTTGAGATGGGTGAACTGCGCGTCGCTCACCCTGACGGAGTCCGACAGGAAGAGCAGCCGCAGGCTGCGCTCGGGGAGCAGGCCGCTGAGCGCCTTGAAAACCGTGTCGAAACCGCTGAGCTTGCGCAGCGCCACGAGCGCCGAGCGGTCGGCCGGGTGCTCGTACGCACGCGAGGAGATACCGGGAAAGCGGCGGCGATTGCGCCCCGGCAGATTGTTCGACTCGGACATATTGGCCAGACCCCCTGATTGCCAATCGGTACACAGTGAGGACGCGCGAAGCCGACGCGAAGTTCCTTCCGCGTCGCCCGTACGATGTCGTCCATGACTTCATACGTCGCAGCCGCCGCCCTGAACACCCTCGCCGAAAGTTCGAACGGCAGCTCGAACCATGAGAGCCTCAGCCCGGTCCTCACCGGCGGCGGCGCCCTGTTCGTCCTGCTTCTCCTGCTCTGGATCACTACGCGTTTCAACCGGGACCGCTGATCCGGGTAGCGGCCTCAGCAAGTGCAAGTAGGCTCAGGCCGCATGGGAGAGCAGGAACCGCCGGTGAAGAAGCGGCTCGGCGTGATGGGTGGCACTTTCGACCCCATCCATCACGGTCACCTTGTCGCGGCGAGTGAGGTCGCCAGTCTGTTCCACCTCGACGAGGTGGTCTTCGTGCCGACCGGCCAACCGTGGCAGAAGACCGACCAGAAGGTGTCGCCCGCCGAGGACCGGTATCTGATGACGGTGATCGCTACCGCCTCGAACCCGCAGTTCTCGGTGAGCCGCAGCGACATCGACCGTCCGGGGCGTACGTACACCATCGACACGCTCCGGGATCTGGCCGCCCAGCACGGCGAGGCGGACCTCTTCTTCATCACGGGTGCCGACGCCCTCAACCAGATCTTCTCCTGGCGCGACGCCGAGGAGCTGTTCTCCCTTGCGCACTTCATCGGCGTGACCCGCCCCGGGCACACGCTGGCCGACCCGGGCTTCCCGGAGGGCGGGGTCTCCCTGGTCGAGATCCCCGCGCTGGCGATCTCCTCGACGGACTGCCGCGGGCGGGTGGCCAAGGGGGAGCCGGTCTGGTACCTCGTGCCGGACGGGGTCGTGCGCTATATCGACAAACGCAAGCTGTACAGGTAATCGGTGGAGGGGTCCACGTGAACGACGCACACCCCCGTTGGCAGTACGCCGAGGGACAGGAGCCGTACCCCCAGGACCCCCAGGACCCTTACCCCCGGTACTCCCAGTCGCCGGACGCGTACGGACAGCAGCCGCAGGAGCAGTACCCCGCCTACGGCGACGGATACGACCCGTACGCGCAGCCGCCACAGCAGCCGCAGCAGCAGGGCTACGCGGAGCCGTACTACCCGCCGCAGGAACAGCAGCAGTACCAGCAGGGGTACATCCCGCAGCAGCCGCAGTACGAGCAGTACCAGCAGCCGTACGAACAGCAGCCGCCGCCGCAGCCGCAGCAGGCTCAGCCGCAGCAGTCGTACTTCGAGAGGCCTCTCCGGGAGGAGCCGGCCGCCGAACGCGACTACCGGACCGAGCAGTTCGCCTTCGTCGACGAGGACGACGAGGAGTCCGAAGAGGTCATCGACTGGCTGAAGTTCACCGAGTCCCGGGTGGAGCGGCGCGACGAGCGCAAGCGGCGTGGCCGCCACCGGGTGGTCGGTCTGATCGTGGCGGTCGCTCTCGTGGCGGTCGGCGGCGTCGGCTACCTCTGGAAGACCGGCCGGATCCCCGGACTCGGCGGCACCGCCACCACGGCGACGACGGCGACCGGCGCCCAGAAGCGCGATGTGATCGTGCTTCACCTGCGCCCGCTCGACAGCGACCAGACCTCGACCGCGCTGCTGGTCAGCAACTCGACCACCAAGCACGGCACGACCGTCCTGCTGCCCAACTCCCTTGCCATCAACACCGACAGCGACACGACGACCACCCTCGGCAAGTCCGTCGTGGACGACGGCGCCACCCCCACCCGGGACGGCCTCGACACCCTCCTCGGCACCAAGATCGCGGGCACCTGGCGGCTCGACACCCCGTATCTGGAGCTGCTCGTCGACTCCCTCGGCGACATCCTCGTGGACACCGACACCACCGTGAAGTCCCAGGGCAAGACCCTCGTCACGCCCGGCAAGGCCCAGGAACTCAACGGCAAGGCGGCCGTCGCTTACGCCACCTACCGGGGGCCGGGCGAGCCGCAGGCCAAGCAGCTCATCCGCTTCGGGCAGGTCATCCAGGGCATGCTGAAGAAGTTCCCGAGCAGCACCAGCCTGGGCGTCAAGACCATCCAGACGCTGAACGCCATCCCCGACCCCTCGCTGAAGGAGAACGAGCTGGGCGCGAGCCTGGCCGCGCTGGCCGAGCAGGCCAAGACCGGCGCGTACTCCACGGCGACGCTGCCGGTGCAGTCCGACGGCACGCTCAGCGCCTCGGCGACGCAGAGCGTGGTCAAGGACGTGCTCGGCGGCACGGTGACCAACAGCAGCACCGACGGGGTCCTGCGGATCAGCGTCAAGAACGCCACCGGCGCCACGACCAACACCACGCAGGCGCAGGCGGCCGTGGTCAACGCGGGCTACACCTACGTTGACGCCGGGACCGGCACGACTCAGGCGGTCTCGCAGGTCGTCTACACCGACGACGCCAAGAAGTCGGACGCGCAGGACGTCGCCAAGACCCTCGGTCTGTCCACCAAGCTGGTCACGAAGGGCAAGGGCGCGTCCAACGCGGACATCACGGTCGTCCTGGGGAAGGACTACAAGCCTCTGAGCTGACCTGGGGTGATTCAAACCGGTCGGGGACTGTCCGTGGTCCGTGAGACCCTGGAGACATACGTCCCCGACCGGAAAGCCTCACCTGTGACCGCCACGGACCGCTCCATCGAGCTCATCAAGGCCGCCGCCCAAGCGGCCGCCGACAAGCTCGCGCACGACATCATCGCCTACGACGTCAGCGACGTCCTCTCCATCACGGACGCGTTCCTGGTGGCCTCGGCGCCCAACGACCGCCAGGTGAAGGCCATCGTCGACGAGGTCGAGGAGCGGCTGCTCAAGGAGCTGGGCGCCAAGCCGGTCCGCCGCGAGGGCGACCGTGACAGCCGCTGGGTGCTGCTCGACTACATCGACATCGTCGTTCACGTGCAGCACTCCGAGGAGCGGATCTTCTACGCGCTGGAGCGCCTGTGGAAGGACTGCCCCGAGATCGAGCTGCCCAAGGACGCGGTGGCGACCCGCGGCAAGGCCGATGAGCACGCGCGGTCGCTCGCGGCCGTCGACGAGGACGGAGACCTGAGCTGAACGGGAATACTCACGGCCGCGGCCGCCGGCTCGTGCTGTGGCGGCACGGCCAGACCGCATGGAATCTCGAAGGCCGCTTCCAGGGCACGACCGACATCCCCCTGACCGAGGTCGGCCTCGCCCAGGCCAGGCGGGCCGCCCGGCTGCTGGCCGCACTCAAGCCGGACGCGATCATCGCCTCCGACCTGCGTCGCGCCGCCGACACCGCCGCGGAGCTGTCCGCCCTCACCGAGCTGGACGTCGCGCACTACGAGGGCCTGCGGGAGACCTACGCGGGCGTCTGGCAGGGCCTGACGCACCAGGAGATCACTCAGCGCTTCGGCGAGGAGTACGCGGCCTGGAAGCGCGGCGAGCCCGTCCGGCGCGGCGGCGGCGAGCTGGAGACCGAGGTCGCCGATCGCGCCGCCCCCGTCGTCCTCGAGGCCGCCGACAAGCTGCCCGACGGCGGCACGCTCGTCGTGGTCAGCCACGGCGGTGCCATCCGCACCACCATCGGGCGGCTGCTCGGCCTGGATCCCTTCACCTGGGAATCGCTCGGCGGCCTGTCCAACTGCTGCTGGTCCGTCCTCTCCGAGGGCGCCCGCGGCTGGCGTCTCCAGGAGCACAACGCGGGCTCGCTGCCCGAGCCCGTCATGGGCGACGACGACTGAGACCCGATTTCGGGAATCGGGCTCTGACCGGCTAAGCTTCTTCTCGTTCGCAGGGCGGAAAGCCCGGGAACAGCGGGGCTATAGCTCAGTTGGTAGAGCGCTTGCATGGCATGCAAGAGGTCCGGGGTTCGAATCCCCGTAGCTCCACAAGACCGAGGCCGACTCGAGTCCGCAAAAAACGCGGACTCGAGTCGGCCTCGTCTTTTCTGCTCGGCTCCGCCTCGCGGTCCCGCGTCCTCTCAGAGGGTGCGGGACATCTGCTTTTCCGCGATCTCCGCGCTGATCTCCGACAGCCGCCGCGCGTGCACCGGGCAGCCGAGCAACGGGTCGCTCATGCCGCGCAGTTGCTCGATCCGGGCCCAGCTGTCCTCGTCGTTGGGCGTGTAGACCACGATGCGGTGCTCGGGCATGCCGTCGATCGCCAGCGAGACGGACGTGAGGTGGATGACGCCCACCGAGGCGTGCTGGACGAGCTTCATCCGAGAGCCGGCCGGGGCGACATCGCCACTGGCCCACATCTGGGCGAACTCGGCGCTCTCACGGATCAGCCGCTCGACGAAGGACTCCCAGGCCGGCTCGCCCACATGGCGCCCGTACGCCCCGCGCAGCTGGGCGACCATACGGGGCAGCTCCTCGGCGCGGTTGAGGAACGCCGAGCAGCAGGCGGGGCCGGTGAACAGCCGCAGCAGGACGTTGCGGTCGGCGCGCCCGGTGATCTGTACCGCCGGAAAGACGTCCCGGTAGGCCGCGTTGGACGCCCGGACGTCGTAGCGCGCGTTGTAGACCACCGCGCAGAGCGGGTCGAGGGCGTCGATGATGCCCTGCACCTCCTCGCCGACGGCTTCGGCGTCCGGGATGTCGTCGGCGACGAAGGGTACGCCCGCCAGGCGGTAGAGATGCTGCCGCTCGGTCACGTCGAGGCGCAGGGTGCGGGCGATGGCCTCCAGGACCTGGACGCTGGCGTTGATCGGGCGGCCCTGCTCCAGCCACGTGTACCAGGTGACGCCGACCCCGGACAGCTGGGCGACCTCCTCGCGGCGCAGGCCCGGTGTGCGGCGGCGGAACCCGGGCGGCATGCCGACGTCCTCGGGGGTGATCCGGGCGCGGCGGCTGCGCAGGAAGGCGGCGAGTTCGGTCCGGCGCTGGGGCATGCGACCATCGTGCCGTGCGCCCGGAGGCGGTGCCAGGTGCTGCCAGTACCAGTGTCACGGGGCTCTCGTTACCGGTACCGGGCCGCCGCCAGGCTCGAGGGCATGACGAACTCCGCGCTCAGCACTCCTCGTAGTCCTGTCCTCGGGCGGGCGCCCGACGCCGGGCGGCGACCGCCTGCCGGGCTGCTGCTCGGCATCATCCTCACGGGCCAGTTCATGGCCCTGCTCGACGTCTTCATCGTCAATGTCGCGGCCCCGACGATCCGTACCGACCTCAACGCCTCCGGCGCCGGGCTCCAGCTCGTCGTCGCCGGCTACACCATCTCGTACGCCGTGCTCCTGATCACCGGTGCGCGGATCGGCGACCTGTGGGGCCACCGCAGGGCGATGCTGGCCGGGCTCGCGCTTTTCACCGTCGCCTCGCTGGCCTGCGGACTCGCCCAGTCGACGGGGGAGTTGATCGCCTTCCGGATCGTGCAGGGCGCGGGGTCGGCGTTGTTCGTCCCCCAGGTGCTGAGCCTCATCCAGCGCAACTTCACCGGTGAGGGGCGGGTGCGTGCGCTGGGCGTGTACGCGGCCGTGCTGTCCTCCGGCGCGGCGATCGGGCAGTCCCTGGGCGGGGTGCTGGTCAGCGCGGACCTGTTCGGGACCGGCTGGCGGCCGGTGTTCCTGGTCAATGTGCCGATCGGCCTCGCCCTGCTGCTGCTTGCCCCGCGGGTCATCCCGCGTGACGCGCCCGGCGTGCCCGAGCGGCGGCGCGGGCTGGATGTGCCGGGGCTGGTGGTGCTGGGCGCGGCCGTGACGCTGCTGACGGTGCCGCTCGTGCTCGGGCAGGAGGAGGGCTGGCCGGTGTGGGGCTGGGTGTCCCTCGGGCTGAGCGCGGTGCTCTTCGGGGTCTTCGTCGCCCTTGAGGCCCGGCTCGCCCGTGGCGGGGGTGCGCCGCTGGTCTCCGGGCGCGTGCTCCGTGCCCCCGGCATGGTGCGGGCCGCCGCCGTCATCTGGCTGACCATGGCGGTCAACGCGGGCTTCCTGTTCGTCTTCGCCCTGCATCTGCAGAGCGGGCTCGGCGAGAGCGCGCTGCACACCGGCCTGACCTTCGCGGCCGCCGCCGTCACCTTCGGGATCGCCGGGCTGTACTGGCGGCGCCTGCCGAAGCGCTCCTACGGTGCGCTGGCTTCCGGCGGGCTGCTGATCGCCGCGGCCTCCCTCGCCGGACTGGGCCTGGTGATGCGGGACGGCGGGCAGCACGAGGCGGGTCTGCTCGTCGTCCTGGCAGGCCTCGGTGCCGGTCTCGGCCTCGCCTTCAGCCCCACCCTGACCCTCGCCCTCGGCCAGGTCGCCCCCGAGGACGCGGCCGACGCGAGCGGCTTTCTGGCCACGGTCACCCAGCTCGGCCAGCTCATCGGCGTCGCGACCTTCGGCACCCTGTTCCTCAACCGGGTGGCGCTGGCCGGCCACGTCCACCCCTCCGCCCACGCGATCGCCGTCACGGCCGCCGCACTGGCCGCCACGGCAGCCGTGGGCGCGGTGGCGGGCCTGCGGCGGTGACGTAAGGCCCCGGCGGGGGACCTGGTGGGCTCAGCGGCCGGCGTACGCGGGCTGGGAGCGCGGGGCCGTGCGGACGGGCGGGCGGCGGCGCCACGCGGAGGCGGTCACGACGCCGGCGACCGCGAGGAAGACCGCGCCGACGACGGGATAGACGGCGGAGAGGGCCATCTCGCCGACCGTCTGGTTGAGCTCGTGCCGCGTGCCGTCGCCGTGGGGGACCATCCACAGGGCGAAGGAGCAGAAGACCACGCCTGCGGCGACCGCGCCGACGGTCCATCTCCGGTCGTGGCGGCGGACGGCCTCGGCGCCGAGGAGCATGACCATCGGCACGCCCCAGACCCAGTGATGGGACCACGAGATGGGGCTGACGATGAGCGCGGTGACGCCGCAGGAGACGGCCGCCCAGGCCAGGCCGTACGGCAGGCGGTCGCCGGCGAGCAGGGCGGCGACCGCCACCGCGAGCCCCGCGCAGGCGATGGCGGCGGCGGGGATGAGCCACCAGCCGGCGGGGTCGCCGGTGTGGACGGCGCGGGCGAGGATGCCCCGCAGCGACTGGTTGGCGGTGTCCTCGCCGTGGCCGACCCGGTCGGCGGCGAAGATGATCTCGGTCCAGAAGCGCTTGGAGTCGTGCGGCAGTGCCAGCAGCGCCAGCGTGACCGTGGTCGCGAAGGTGGTGGCCGCCACGGCCGCCCGGCGCAGGTGGACGTTCCACCCGGGTCCGCCGCGCCGCATGCGCCGTATGCCCAGCGCCGCACCCGCCACCGCCAGGAAGACCACGAAGAGCGCCGGAGTGAGCTTGATCCCGGCCGCGATGCCGATGCCGACCCCCGCCCAGCGGTGGCCCGCCCGCCGGGTCAGATCCCACAGGACCAGGACGGCGAGCAGCAGGTTGATCTGCCCGTACCGCATGGTCGTCCACACCGGCTCGCACCACACCGCGACGGCGGCCACGGCGAGCGTCACGGCGGCCCGCGGCAGCCGCGCCGGGCGGCCGATGAGCCGCAGCGAGAGGTGCACCAGGGCCAGCAGCAGACCCAGGTTGACCAGGTTGACGGCCAGCCGCGCCGCGCTCTCGTCCAGCCACGTCAGCGGGATGAACAGCAGTGCGGCGAAAGGCGGATACGTAGTGGGCAGCTGGGCGTGGGTGGCCCGCATGTCGTACAGGTCGCGGCCCGCGCGCACGGTCCAGCCCTCGGCCCGGTAGACGTCCAGATCGAGCATGGACACGTTGGCGGCGCGCTGCGCCAGGTAGAAAGCGGTGAAGGACAGCAGACACACCACGGCCGCCACCAGCGTGGGCCGACGCGCGATGAAGGCCCGCACCGCCACCCTGCGCTGGGCGTCGGCGATCGTCTGCGTCGCAGTCACGGTGCGTGGCTCCTGAGGTCCGGGCGGTCGGCGCTGCGTAGGCGGCGTAAGGGGCACAGGCGCCTGACACTACCTTCATTCACCAGGACCGCCACCGGGCTCGAACGGTTCCGTTTCACCCCGCCCCCGCATGCCCCGATAAGGATTTGGCCAAACGCGACGGCAGCCCGTAATGTATGCGGAGTCGCCGGGGGGACCCGGGCACAACGACGCGCGGGGCTATAGCTCAGTTGGTAGAGCGCTTGCATGGCATGCAAGAGGTCCGGGGTTCGAATCCCCGTAGCTCCACTCCACGGAACACCTGGCAACACCGAGGGTCTGGACGCCGATGACGGCGGTCAGGCCCTTTTCTGTTGCCGCCGCAGCCCGGCCATGGCGGGCCTCGCCACGGCGGCGGTGATCATGGCCAGTAGCAGGAAGGCGGCCGGGACGCTCAGTGCGTCGCAGGCCCAGGAGAAGGCCGAGGTCACCAGGGCGCCGGCGGCCAGGCCGATCGCGTTGGCGGCGCCGAGGGTCCGGCCCGCGCGGGCCGGGTCGACGGCGCTCAGCAGCATGGAGCGGCCCGCGATGCGGGTGAGGCCGAAGGTGAAGCCGCCGACGAGGTGGTCAGGCCGCCGGGGACGCCGAAGTGCCGGCGCCGCAGGAGCTGCGTACGGTCATGGCCCGCACCCCCGAGGTGATCGCCCGGCGGCACCGCACCTGAGCTACCGCCGGCCGCCCTCCTCGACGCGCAGCGCCAGCGCCGGGCAGCGGCGCACCGCGCGCTGGGCCTGGCCGGTGAGGTGGGCGGGGACCTGGGTGCCGGCGATGTCGGGGTAGCCGTTGCGGTCGAGGCGGACGATCTCGGGGAGGATGCCGGCGCAGAGGCCGTGGCCCTTGCAGAGGGTCCAGTCGACGACGAGCCGCTGGTTGGTGGAGCCGGAGCCGCCCCTGCCGGTGGGGCCCTCGGAGCCGAGCAGCGGGAGGACGCCCTTGACGGGCCGCCCGCAGCCGCCGCCCAGCACATGCGCGGCGAGGTCGTCCGTGAAGGCGCTGATGGAGGAGAGGACGAAGCGCATGGAGCCGTCGGGGTGCTTGCACACGCCCCGGCCCTTCACGCCCATCGCCACCTTGCGCAGCTCCTCCAGGGCCGCCTGGCCGCCGCCGTTGAGGACGTCGCCGAGCAGCGCGGCCATCGCGGGCAGCCCGAGCTTGCAGGGCCCGCACTGGCCCGCTGTCTCGCCCGCGAGCCACTGGGCGACCTTCAGGGATTCGCCGAGCGGGCACAGGCCCGGGTCCAGCGGCAGCAGCGCGCCCGCGCCCAGCGTCGCCTTGTGGGCCTCCAGGCTCTCGCGGGCGATGGTCACCATCGAGGCGACCGACGGGTCGATCCAGCCGCCGTGGTAGCCGCCGACCAGGACACCCTGGCCGACTCCGGCGCCGCACATCTGCAGGATGTACGACATCGGGACGCCGGTCGGCGTCTCGACGACCACCTGCCGGGGCACCGACCCCGACACGGTCAGCATGGCGGTACCGGGCTCGCCGGCCACGCCCGTGGAGCCGTAGCGGATCGCGCCGAGCCGTGCCCCGATGGCGAGTTGGGTGAAGGTCTCGGTGTTGGAGAAGAGCGTGGGCGCGCCGTCGACACCCGCCTCGCTGGCGCTGACCTTGCGGCCGGGCGGCAGCGGAGTGCCGCCGTTGGCGGCCGAGATGATCGACGAGGACTCGCCGGACACGAAGCGTTCCGGCATCCGTACGATCCGGGCTCTGAGTGCCTTGCCGCGCCGGTCGCCGAGGCCGCGCTCGGCCATGGCGTCGCGTATCGAGGCTTCGTTGGTGTCGCGGGTGACGGCGACGACCAGCTGCGAGGCCCCCATCACCTCGGCGGCCAGCAGCGCCCCGTCGAGCATGAGGTGCGGGGCGCGCCGCAGGATCACCGCGTCCTTGCGGCAGGCGGGCTCGCCCTCGGAGCCGTTGACGACGACGACCGGCCGCACACCGGAGCGCCGCACGCTGTCGGCGACGGCGGTCAGCTTCTTGTGGAAGGGGAAGCCCGCGCCGCCCTTGCCGCGCAGGACCATCAGCTCGGCGAGGTCGATCAGTTCGCTCTCGGTCATGCCGGAGGGCATGGAGCCGTGCACCGACAGATGGGTGACCCGGTCGAGGCGCTCGACCTCGTCGAACCCGGCGGTGACCCGGGGCAGTCCGACCGCGCGCACCTCAGGGAGGACGTCGGCGCTGGCGGTCGCGGCGCCACGGACGGCCGGGAGGTTGTCCGGGCGCGGGCTCATCGCTGTCCTCCGTTGTAGTACGGGCCTTGGGCCTGAGAGGGCTGCTGCCAGTTGACGGGCTGCAGGCGGGTGGCGCTCACGTCGGCGGACTCACCGTACGGCACCTGCGTGGGAACTTCCGTGCCGTACGCCGGCGTCTCGTAGTACTGGCCCTGGTCGGGGATCGGCGGGAGCTGCGCGGTGGCGTCGGCGGGCAGCGGCTCGGCGTAGACCGGGGGCAGGCCGGCCAGTGAGTCGGCGGGCGGCGCGACCGGCGGGAAGTTCGGCAGCGGGGGCAGCGGGTCGGTGTACGCGAGCGGGACGCCGTCGTTGCGGCGGGTGGGCTCTGCGCGGCGCGAACGCCCGCGGCTGCCCTGGGGGCTGAGGCCGCCGGTGCCGGAGGCGGAGGGGCGCAGCGGGAAGAGGTTCTCGCCGCGCGTGCTGCGCAGCCGTACGACCAGGGCGATGGCGACGGCGATCAGGCACAGGACGTACATCACGACGAACTGGGTCTTGGCCGTACGCCCGGCGTTGAGCCCGTGCACCAGGGCCGCGCACCAGGAGGCGTACGAGGTGCAGTGCAGGATCCGCCAGCGCACCGGGTGGCGCCGCTCGGCGAAGGCGCTGCGCAGCGCGCCGGTGACGGCGGCAAGGATCATCGTGTACGAGGCGAAGGTGCCCAGGAAGATCAGGAACGCCTGTCCGGTGAAGCCGGCCGGGAGGAAGACCTGGAACATCGTGGCGTGGCCCTCGGCGACCTTGACCGAGATGTGGACGATCAGGAAGCACACGGCGGCCACCCCCAGCCCCCGGTGGATGCCCTGCGTCATGATCCGCTGGCGCGGGCCGAGGATGATCTCGTCGGTGGAGACCAGTCCCCAGATCACGGTGGAGGTCAGGGCGACCAGGCAGAGTACGCCGACCCCGAAGTCGAGGAAGGCACGGATCTGGCCGCTGGTGCCGGCACCGAGGGCGATCAGAAGCGCGCCGATGCCGCCGACGGCGACGAGGCGGGGCAGGCGGGCGGTGCGGAGAGCCTCGGGGAGGGTGTTGCCGCCTGGGGGATTTGACGCAAAAGGGCGGCTCCCGCGGCGGGAGTTGGAGCGTTGAGGGAGGGGGCGCATGCGCAGACGCTACGCATGGGCCACCCATGAGTGTGGTGCTTTTCAGCAACCCCGGGTGTGGATCATTACGAACTGCTAACGTCGGTCTGATCGGCGTGCAGGGTTTTCCCTCAAATGTGCCTCCCAGGTCGCCACTTGACGCTTTCTTGGTAATTACATTCCTCTGGCATGAACAGTTCACCGTAAGAGTGACGCCCTGACGATCCGTCTCGCAGGGGGTTTGATGAGCTCTTCACGCTCCAGAAAACGGCGCACCGGCCTGGCCTTGGCGGCATCGCTGCCGCTGGTCGCCGGCGCGCTGGCGATGGGTATACCCACCGTCGCCCAGGCCGACACCGGCAGCGCGTCCCGTGACGCACTGAGCGGCACCAAGCCCGCTTGGGCGACGGCCAAGGCCGACAAGGGCGCCACCGCCGACTCCAGCAAGGTCTCCGCCCGGGTCTACTTCGCCGGGCGCGATGCCGCTGGTCTCGCGGCCTACGCGAAGGCCGTGTCCGACCCGAGTTCGGCCCTGTACGGCAAGTTCCTCACCGCGAAGCAGGCCGACGCCCGCTTCGGCACCACCAAGCAGCAGGTGGCCGAGGTCAAGTCCTGGCTGACGTCCTCCGGGCTGACGGTCACCGGGACCACGTCCCACTATGTGACGGTCACCGGTGACGTCGCGGCCACCGAGAAGGCGTTCAGCACCTCGCTGCACAACTACAAGAAGGGCAGCAAGACCTACCGCGCGCCCTCGAAGACGGCCTCCGCGCCGGCGTCCCTGAACGGCGCGGTTCTCACCGTGACCGGTCTGGACAACGCCCCGCACGTGGTCAAGCACGACGACACGACCCTGCCTGACCCGAGCGCGGTCTTCAAGAACTCCGGGCCGTTCTCCTCGTACTACGGCTCCAACACCGCCAGCAGCCTGCCGTCCGCCTATGGCTCCAAGCAGCCGTACGCGATCAAGGGCTACACCGGCACGCAGCTGCGCGGCGCGTACGGCGCGAAGAAGGGCAACACCGGTAAGGGCGTCACCGTCGCCATCACCGACGCCTTCGCCTCGCCGTACATCGTCAAGGACGCCAAGACCTACGCGGCCAAGAACGGCGACGCCGCGTACGGCAAGGGCCAGCTCACCCAGGTCCTGCCGTCCTCGTACCAGTACACCGGCGCCGACGAGTGCGACGCGGCCGGCTGGTACGGCGAGGAGACCCTCGACGTCGAGGCCGTGCACGGCGTCGCGCCGAAGGCCGACATCACCTATGTCGGTGCCTCGTCCTGCACCGACGACGACCTGCTCGACGCGCTGAGCAAGGTCGTCGACAACCGGCTCGCCGACATCGTCACCAACTCGTGGGGCGAGGCCGAGCAGTACGACACCCCCGACCTCACCGCCGCGTACGACCAGATCTTCCAGCAGGGCGCGGTCGAGGGCATCGGCTTCTACTTCTCGTCCGGTGACAACGGCGACGAGCTTGCCAACACCGGTGTCAAGCAGGTGGACGCCCCCGCCAACTCCCCGTGGGTCACCGCGGTCGGCGGCACCTCGCTGGCGGTGAGCAAGAGCAACACGTACAACTGGGAAACCAGCTGGGGCACCACCAAGTCGCTGCTCTCCTCGGACGGCAGCAGCTGGGCGTCCCTGCCCGGCACGTACTCGTACGGTGGTGGCGGCGGCACCAGCAAGATCTACGACCAGCCGTTCTACCAGCGCGGTGTCGTGCCGGACTCGCTGGCCCTGGCCAACGGCGGCACCACCAAGCAGCGTGTCGTCCCGGACGTCTCGGCCGTGGGTGACCCGCAGACCGGCTTCCTGGTCGGACAGAGCCAGACCTTCCCCGACGGCTCGATCCAGTACAGCGAGTACCGCATCGGCGGCACCTCGCTCGCCTCGCCGGTCTTCGCGGCCATCCAGGCGCTGGCGCAGCAGGCGCAGGGCGGCGTGCCGATCGGCTTCGCCAACCCGTCGATCTACAACAAGTACGGCACCGCCGCGTATCACGACGTCACCGACTTCCCGCTGGGTGCGGGCAAGCGGTTCGCCGTGGTCCGGGTGGACTACGCCAACGGCTTCGACGCCAGCGGCGGCACCATCACCTCGCTGCGCAGCCTCGGCCGGGACAGCTCGCTGTCCGCGGTCGTCGGCTACGACGACGCCACCGGCGTCGGCAGCCCGGCGAACGGCTACCTGAAGTCGTTCTCCGCGTACGGTGGCCGTCACCACTGACGGCAGGGGCGGGCCCGCACCGGGGTTTCCTACCTCGGTGCGGGCCCTTCCCGCTCTGCGGTAACCTGAGCGCATGCGTGCCGTACGCCTTCTGCTTAGCGAGCCGCGCTGACCAGGACCCATGTCAGTGCGGCGCCCCCTCCTGTGTGAGGGGCTTTTTCATTTCCGCAGGCAGATGACCGCACGGACGGGCCGCAGGCCGTCATGACATCGATGGAGCACCGAGGACGATGAGCGAGACCACCTCCACCCCCTCCGCCGCCGAGACGGCTGCGCCCCACCGCTACACGGCCGAGCTGGCCGCCGAGATCGAGAGCCGCTGGCAGGACTTCTGGGAGGCGGACCAGACCTTCGCCGCCCCGAACCCCACCGGTGACCTGGCCGGCGACGGCGAGCTGGCCAAGCCCAAGGCCTTCGTCATGGACATGTTCCCGTACCCCTCCGGCGCGGGGCTGCACGTCGGCCACCCCCTGGGCTACATCGCCACCGATGTCTTCGCCCGCTTCCAGCGCATGACCGGCCACAATGTGCTGCACACCCTGGGCTTCGACGCCTTCGGCCTGCCCGCCGAGCAGCACGCGGTCGCCACGGGAACGCACCCGCGCGTGTCGACCGAGGCCGCCATGGAGAACATGAAGCGGCAGCTGCGCCGACTGGGCCTGGGCCACGACAAGCGCCGGTCGATCGCGACGATCGACCCGGACTACTACAAGTGGACCCAGTGGATCTTCCTGCAGATCTACAACTCCTGGTACGACGAGGAGGCCGACAAGGCCCGCCCGATCTCCGAGCTGATCGCGGCCTTCGCCGACGGCTCGCGCCCGACGCCGGACGGCCGCCCCTGGGCCGAGCTGACCGTCGCCGAGCGCGAGGCGGTGCTGGGTGACCACCGGCTGGCGTACTCCTCCCAGTCGCCGGTCAACTGGTGCCCGGGGCTGGGCACCGTGCTGGCCAACGAGGAGGTCACCGCCGACGGCCGCTCCGAGCGCGGCAACTTCCCGGTCTTCAAGGCCAACCTGCGCCAGTGGATGATGCGCATCACCGCCTACGCCGACCGTCTGCTGAGCGACCTGGACGCCCTGGACTGGCCCGAGGCGATCAAGCTGCAGCAGCGCAACTGGATCGGCCGGTCCGAGGGCGCGCGCGTCGGCTTCGCCGTGGACGGCCGCGACGAGAAGATCACCGTCTTCACGACCCGCCCCGACACCCTGTTCGGCGCCACCTACATGGTGCTGGCCCCCGAGCACCCCCTGATCGACACCGTCGTCCCGGCCACCTGGCCCGAGGGCACCCGCGAGGCCTGGACGGGCGGCGCGAACACCCCGGCGGAGGCCGTGGAGGCGTACCGCAAGCAGGCGGCCGCCAAGTCGGACGTCGAGCGGCAGACCGAGGGCAAGAACAAGACCGGCGTCTTCAGCGGCGCGTACGCGGTAAACCCGGTCAACGGCGAGAAGATCCCGGTCTTCGTCGCCGACTACGTCCTGATGGGCTACGGCACCGGCGCGATCATGGCCGTCCCCGGCCAGGACGAGCGCGACTGGGAGTTCGCCACCGTCTTCGAGCTGCCGATCGTACGGACCGTCCAGCCCCCCGAGGGCTGGGAGGGCGAGGCCTTCACCGGCCAGGGTCCGGCGATCAACTCCGCGAACGACGAGATCGACCTGAACGGCCTGGACGTCCCCGAGGCCAAGCGCCGGATCATCGCCTACCTGGAGCAGCGCGGCATCGGCGAGGGGACCGTCAACTTCCGGCTGCGCGACTGGCTGTTCAGCCGCCAGCGCTACTGGGGCGAGCCCTTCCCGATCGTCTACGACGAGGACGGCGTCGCCCACGCGCTGCCCGAGTCGATGCTGCCGCTGGAGCTGCCCGAGGTCGAGGACTACTCGCCCCGCACCTTCGACCCGGACGACGCCGACACCGAGCCCGAGACCCCGCTGTCGCGCAACGAGGACTGGGTCGACGTCGAGCTGGACCTGGGCGACGGGCGCGGTGTGCGCCGCTACCGCCGCGAGACCAACACCATGCCCAACTGGGCGGGCTCCTGCTGGTACGAGCTGCGCTACCTGGACCCGCACAACGACCAGCGCCTGGTCGACCCCGAGATCGAGCAGTACTGGATGGGGCCGCGCGAGGGCCGGCCGCACGGCGGCGTCGACCTGTACGTCGGCGGCGCCGAGCACGCCGTGCTGCACCTGCTGTACGCCCGCTTCTGGTCCAAGGTGCTGCACGACCTGGGGCATGTGTCCTCCGTCGAGCCGTTCCACAAGCTGTTCAACCAGGGCATGATCCAGGCGTATGTCTACCGCGACAGCCGGGGCTTCCCGGTGCCCGCCGCCGAGGTCGAGGAGCGGGACGGCGCCTGGTTCTGGCAGGGACAGCCCGTCAAGCGCGAGCTGGGCAAGATGGGCAAGTCCCTGAAGAACGCCGTCACGCCGGACGAGATCTGCGCCGAGTACGGTGCCGACACGCTGCGCCTGTACGAGATGGCGATGGGCCCGCTGGATGTGTCCAGGCCGTGGGACACCCGGGCCGTCGTCGGCCAGTACCGGCTGCTGCAGCGGCTGTGGCGCAATGTCGTCGACGAGACGACCGGCGAGGTCACGGTCACCGACGCCGAGCCGGACGAGGCGACACTGCGCGCGCTGCACAAGACGATCGACGGGGTGAGGGGGGATCTGGCCGGGCTGCGTTTCAACACCGCCATCGCCAAGATCACCGAGCTGAACAACCACCTGACCAAGGCCGGCGGCCCCGTGCCGCGCTCGGTCGCCGAGCCGCTGGTCCTGCTGATCGCGCCGCTGGCCCCGCACATCGCCGAGGACCTGTGGCGCCGGCTGGGCCACACCGGTTCGCTGGCCCACACCGACCTGCCCGCCGCCGACCCGGCGCTGGTCCAGGACGAGTCCGTGACCTGCGTCGTCCAGATCAAGGGCAAGGTCAAGGCCCGCCTGGAGGTCCCGCCGACCATCGCCGACGCCGACCTGGAGGCCCAGGCGCTGGCCGAGCCGGCGGTCGTCGCGGCACTGGGCGGCGCGGACATTCGCAAGGTGATCGTGCGGGCGCCGAAACTGGTCAACATCGTGACCGGCTGACGCCCCGACGATGTAACCCTTAGGGGCAGGTTGGGGGTTCCCCCGGAACCCCCAACCTGCCCTGTGCGTTTACGGTGGACGTAGTCCACCGAGCAGAGGAGCCGTCGTGGAAATCGCCGTCGCCGTGATCCTGCTCCTCTTCGCCTCCTTCGTGACCCTCGGCGTCGTCGCCACGGTGAAGACCGTGCGGGCCGTGAAGCGTGGCGTCGAGCGCACCGGTCTGCAGGCCCGCCGGATGGTCGAGGACACCACGCTCCGGGCCCGTAGCTACGCCCAGCCGGGGCCGGCGGGGCAGCTCGCGGAGCTGCGGCTCTCGCTGCGCACGTCGATCGCCAGCACCCGGGAGGCGCTGGAGTCGGAGGCGGCGTCGGATCCCTCGCTCACCGAGGCCGTCGGGCTACTGACCCGGCTTCGCGGCCACGCCAGGCAACTCGACGCCGAACTACGGCTGTTGGAGCGGGAGCCCGACCGGGGGCGTATCGCTGCCCGGCTCCCCGAACTCGAGGAACGTACCCGCCGCATCACCCACTCCGCGGACTCGCTGCGCTGGGCCGCCCAGGACCGCGCCCGGCAGTTCGCCGACGACGACCTCGCTGCGCTGGGCCGCGACATCGACATCGAGGCGGGAGCACTGCGGCACTGGGCGCCCGCGACGCCTGAGGCCACGGAGGCGGGCACCGAGGCGAAGCGCCTTGGCTGATCCGGCGCGGTTGGTCCTGGCTGATCCGGCGCGGGGCGGTCCGGGGTGATCCGGGGCGGGGCGGTCCCGGTTGATCCGGCTCGGGGCCTGGGCTGATCCGGGCGGGGTCCGGGGCTGACGGGGGCGGGGCCTCGGCTGATCTTGACGGGGTCTTGGCTGATCCGGGCGGGGCCGTACTGTCCTCGGCCCCCGCCCACGGGTAACCTCCCGCACATGTCGTCCCATGTCGCTATCGTCACCGATTCCACGGCCTACCTGCCGCAGGAGGCCCTGGCCAGGCACCGGATCACCGTGGTGCCGCTCGCGGTGGTGATCGGCGACGAGGCACTGGAAGAGGGTACCGAGGTCTCCGCCCCGGCCGTCGCGCGGGCGCTGCAGCGACGCAAACCGGTGACCACGTCCCGGCCCAGCCCGGAGGAGTTCGCCGCCGCGTACCGGGCGGCGGTGGAGGCGGGCGCGGACGCCATCGTCTCCCTGCATCTGTCGGCCGAGTTCTCCGGCACATACGACGCGGCGCTGCTGGCGGCGGGGGACGCCTCCGTCCCGGTGCGGGTCGTGGACACCGGGATGGTAGCGATGGCGCTGGGCTTCCCCGTGCTGAGCGCGGCGGAGGCGGCAGAGGCGGGCGGCTCCGCCGACGACATCGTGGCGGCGGCGGAGAAGCGGGCCTCGGACACGTCCGCGTACTTCTACGTCGACACCCTCGACTATCTGCGGCGCGGCGGCCGGATCGGCGCCGCGCAGGCACTGCTGGGGTCTGCCCTCGCGGTCAAGCCGCTGCTCCAGCTGGTGGAGGGCCGCATCCAGCTCATGGAGAAGGTCCGCACCGCCTCCAAGGCCGTCGCCCGGCTGGAGGAAATCGTGGTCGAGCGGGCCGGAAGCCGGCGGGTCGACATCGCCGTCCACCACCTCGCCTCCGCCGAGCGCGCCGCCGTCCTCGCCGACCGCCTGCGGGAGCGCGTGCCCGGCCTGGAGAGCCTCGTGGTCAGCGAGGTCGGCGCGGTGATCGGTGCGCACACCGGGCCGGGGCTGCTGGGAGCGGTCGTCTCGCCGCACTGAACTGGTGCCGGTGAGTTGTCGAGTTGGTTATCCACAGGGATTTGCCAAGATCATCTTTGGGGCTCGGGCTTCTCTAACGTCGGCTGCATGGCATCTTTCACCGCACTCCGCCCCAAACGGCCCCGCCCTGCCTCTCTGCTCCTCGACCGCGCGGCCGCGCTGTTCGAGCCTGGGCCTGGGCCCGGGCTTGGGCCTGCTGGGCCTGGGCCTGTGCCTACTGGGCCTGTGCCTGAGGCCGCTGTTTCTGCGGGCTCAGCGCCTGATTCGGCGGGCCGCCCACCGCCTGAGGCGCCGGGAGTCATGGTCCGGGTGCGCGGGTGGCTGTATGTGCGCTGCGGGATGGAGCCGAAGACCGTGGCGGCGTTGGCGGTGGTGCTGGTGGCGGCGGTCTGCTTCGCGGCGTACCACTTCTGGGCGGGGAAGCCGCAGACGGTGGCGGTGCCGCGGGTGTCGGCGGCAGCCCCGGTGGCAGGCGTGCCGCGGCCGGCGCCTTCGCCGGGGCCGCCGGTTGTGGCCGGGGCGCGGACGGGCGCCGGGGTGGTCGTCGACGTCGCCGGCAAGGTCCGCAGACCGGGGGTACGGAAGCTGCCGGCCGGTTCCCGCGTCGCGGACGCGGTGAAGGCGGCGGGCGGGGCGCTCCCCGGCGCGGACACCAGCGGCCTGAACCTCGCCCGCGTCCTGGCCGACGGAGAACAAGTCGTCGTCGGCGCCCCGGCTCTGGCCCCGGCACCCGGCCCGTCCGGCAGCGCACCGGGCCCGACCGCCCCCGTCAGCCTGAGCACCGCCACCCCGGAGCAGTTGGAAGCCCTGCCGGGCGTGGGCCCGGTGCTGGCCCAGCACATCATCGACTACCGCACCCAGCACGGCGGGTTCACCTCCATCGACCAGCTCAACGAAGTCACCGGCATCGGCGACCGCCGCTTCGCGGACCTGAAGCCCCTGGTCACCCCATGACCGCGCCGCCGACTCCGCCCGTACGTCCCGCCGTTCACGCCACCGCCGCCTCACCCCGCGGCGCCTCCAACCCCCACCAGGACACCCCGCCCGACCTCCGCCTCGTCCCGCCCGCCCTCGCCTCCTGGTTCACCGCCGCGTGGGCGCTCGGCGCCCCCGGGGGAGTGTCGGCCGCAGCCTGCGCTTCGGCCGTGGCCCTGGCCATCACGCTGCTCGCGCTCACGCTGCGGCGCCGCCGCGCCCAAGGCGGCCATCCGGTCGCCTTACGGCGATCAGGGGTCGCGGCGGTCACCGTCCTGCTCTGCGCGGCGGCGACCGGTGGTGTCGCCGCCCTGCATGCGGCGGACCTGCACCGAGGGCCGGTGCCCGCCCTCGCCGCCGAACATGCCCGCGCCACGGTGGAGTTGAGGCTCAGCGGGGACGCCCGCACCATCCGCCCCCGGGTCCGGGGAGCGGCTCGGGCGCCGGCGGCGGCGATGGTGGAGGCCGAGGCCGTCCGCGTCACGGCGTACGGCAGCACGGCGGTGGTACGTACGCCGGTGCTGGTCATCGCGGACCGGCCGGCGGAGCCCTGGCTGCGGTTGCTGCCGTCCACCCACGTCACCGTCGATGCCCGGCTGGCCCCGCCGGCCCGCCCGGGCGACCGCGTGGCCGCCGTGCTGTCCGTGCACGGCCTGCCCCGGGTGACCCGGTCGCCCACCTCCGTGCAGCAAACGGCGGGCCGCCTGCGCGCGGGCCTGCGCACAGCCACCGCCGGCCTCCCGCCCGACGCCCGCGCGCTGCTGCCGGGCCTGGTGGTGGGGGACACCTCCCGCATCCCGCCCGAGCTGCACGACGCCTTCGAGGCCACCGACCTGACCCATCTCACCGCCGTGTCCGGTTCGAACCTCGCGATCATCCTGATACTGCTCATCGGCCCGCCAGGCACCGCCATCCTCGCCGAACGAGGCGGCCTGGCACCCCGCCTCGGCATCCCACTCCGGGCGACAGCCGTGCTGGGCGGCGTGCTCACGATCGCCTTCGTGATCGTCTGCCGCCCGGACCCGAGCGTGCTGCGGGCCGCCGCGTGCGGGCTGATCACACTGCTGGCCATCGCCACCGGCCGCCGACGCTCGCTGATCCCCGCCCTGGCGGCCGCCGTCCTCCTGCTGTTGCTCTACGACCCGTGGCTGGCCCGCTCGTACGGCTTCCTGCTCTCCGTCCTCGCCACGGCCGCCCTGCTCACCCTCGCCCCGCTCTGGAGCGCCGCCCTCCAGCGCCGCCGGGTGCCGCCCCGACTGGCGGAGGTGCTCGCGGCTGCGGCCTCCGCGCAGGCGGCGTGCGCGCCTGTGGTGGCCGTGCTGGCCGCGCACGTCAGCCTGGTCGCGGTGCCGTGCAATCTGCTGGCCGAACTCGCGGTCGCCCCGGCCACGGTGCTCGGCTTCGCGGCGCTCGCAGCGGCGCCGGTCGCGATGCCCGCCGCCAAGGCCCTTGCCTGGCTGGCCGGTTGGCCCACGGCCTGGATCGCCGCCGTCGCCCGCCACGGCGCCGCGCTGCCCGGCGCCACCGTCGACTGGCCCGGCAGCTGGGCGGGCGCGGCCCTCCTCGCGGCGCTCACGGTGGCCGGCGTCCTGCTCGGCCGGCGCCTGCTGCGGCACCCGTGGCTGTGCGCCGCGGCCGTGCTGCTCCTCCTGCTGGCAGTCCTGCGTCCCGCCCCGCTGCCCAGAAGCCTCACCGGCTGGCCGCCGCCCGGCTGGCGGCTCGTCGCCTGCGACGTGGGTCAGGGCGATGCCCTGGTCCTGTCAGCCGGGGCCGGCACCGCCGTCGTCATCGACACCGGCCCCGAGCCCGCCCTCGCCGACCGCTGCCTGAGCTCCCTCGGCGTCACGACCATCCCGCTCCTCGTCCTCACCCACTTCCACGCCGACCATGTCGACGGCCTCCCCGGCGTCCTGCGCGGCCGCACGGTGGGCGCGATCGAGACCACCACCCTCGACGAACCGCCCGGCCAAGCCGCCTTCGTGCGACGCCAGGCCGCCGCCGCCCACATCCCCCTCATCCGCGCCGCCGCCGGCGAACACCGCCGCCTCGCCGCCCTGGACTGGCAGATCCTCTGGCCGCCACCAACCCCCTCCGCCCTCCCCGACGACGGTCCCAACGACGCCAGCATCGCCCTCCTCGTCCGCACCGCCGGGCTCACCCTCATGCTCCTCGGCGACCTCGAACCCGCCGCCCAGCAACGCCTCCTCACTGCCGTCCCCGACCTCCCCCGCGTCGACGTCCTCAAAGTCGCCCACCACGGCTCGGCCTACCAAGATCACGCCCTCCTGGCCCGCCTCCACCCCCGCCTCGCCCTCATCTCCTGCGGCGCCGACAACCCCTACGGCCACCCCTCCCCCCGCACCGTCGCGGCCCTCCGCGCCCAGGGCGCCACCGTCCTCCGCACCGACACCGACGGCCCCATCGCCGTCACAGGCAACCCCCAACACCTCCGCGCCGCCCTCATAGGCCCCGCCCTCAGGTAGCACTTCGATTCATCGCGTAGGCGGAACGGCGCAGACGCATGGCCGGCGTCTTCAGATCGCGTCAGGATGCGGTCTCCACCGTGCACTCCTCGATCCATCGCGAGACGACAGAGAAGGTCGCCAAGTACTCCAGCGCCTCCTGCTGACCCCAGGGGACCTTCTCCTCGTGCGCCGCCAAATTGCGGATGCCGAGGAAGGCGCCGGCGGACAGGTACTTCGCTCCGTCCTGCCGGGCTCTCCAGGAGGGCGTAGTCCGATCACCGGGGAACCGTAGACGCGGCTTACCCGGCTCGGGGTCCGATATGCCGAAGGACTGCATGCACAAGACGTTGTCGCCGACGTCGTGGCGCTTCAGTTTCTCCTGGAGGCGACGGTTCACGGTCCGTGCTGCGGCCAGGACGGCGTCCTGGTGGGCGTTCGCGGCCCACAGCTCCGTAACCGACTTCTGAACCCAGGGATGCATGGCCTCCGTGGTGACGGAGGCTGACTTGGGGCGGCGGAAGGCCTCGAAATCCTCAGCGTTCGTTGCCAGCTCCCGGGCCAGCAGGGCCGCATGCCGAGCGGGTCCCCAGCGCCTTTGTTTCCCGTTTCCGGCAGAGGCGGCGTAGTCGCCGGCTCCCTCTTGGTAGGCGTTGGCTATCTTCCTGATCAGCGCTTCCTTGCGGACCAGCGCTTCCACGTCGCTGCGAAGATGCACGAAGGCGTTGAGCCGGTCGACGTCGGCAATGAACTCGTCCAGCTTCTGGATGGCCCACGCGTGATCCATGGCCGGAGGCTACGGGAGTCGGCTCAGCGTGCGCCGGCATTTGCGCCAGGCGGACTCCCCGCTCCTGCGCGGACGCACATCGGGCCCCGCCCTCAGGCAGCCACCGGCTTGCGGACCAGGAGGAAGGCCTGCGGCTGCTTCTCGTCCTCGCCGGGCTCGCGGAGCATCCGGGCGTGCGCTGCGAATCCGGCCTGGCCCAGCAGCTCCGCGACATGGTCGGGCGGCAGCCAGTGGACGTCGAGCGACATCGGGTGCCCATAGCCATGTTCCAGGTGTCTGCGCTCATCGCCCGCCTTGAAGGCGAGCAGCAGGTGGCCGCCGGGGGCCAGCACCCGGTGGAACTCGGCGAACACCCCTGGCAGCAGTTCCGGCGGGGTGTGGATGACGGAGTACCAGGCGACGATGCCGCCGAGCACACCGTCCTTCAGGTCCAGTGCGGTGATCGACCCCTCGTCGAACCGCAGTTCCGGGTGCCTCCGTCGGGCCTCCGCGACCATCGCCGGTGACAGATCGACGCCGAACGCATCCAACCCGAGAGAAGCCAGGTGCGCCGTCACCCGGCCCGGACCGCACCCCAGATCGGCGACCGGCCCCAGATCGCCCGCCTGCACGAGTTCCGCGAACGCGGCAAGCATCGCCCGGTCCAACGGTTTGCGGGCCAGTTCAGAGCTGAGGAGTTCGGCGTAATCGACGGCAACGGTGTCGTAGTTGGCCCGGATGGCGCTCAGGTAGGAAGGCTCCGTCATGGAGGAGGACAGTACTCGCCCGAGCTTTCCGTCACCGGTCCCGCGTATACGCTCCCTTGACCTGCCAGAAACGTAAAAGGCCTTACGCAAGTACCTGCCGAGGTGTAAGTCTACGCGCGTTACACCCGTAAACGGCGTAGACCAGGCCCCCGGAGGCGTAAGTGCCCATCAACCGCAGAGACTTCATCAACCGCTCGGCCGCGACCGGTGCGGGCGTCGCCCTCGCCGGTACGGCCGGGGTGGTCGCCGCCGCGCCGCAGGCGGCCGCCGCCGAGACGAAGAGCGGCGGGAAGGGAGGGCCTGCCCCGAAGACGTACTCGTTCTCGATCCTCGGCACGACGGACCTGCACACGCACGTCTTCAACTGGGACTACTACACCAACGCGGAGTACAAGGACACCAAGGGTGACGAGGTCGGCATCGCCAAGATCGCCACCCTCGTCGAGCAGCAGCGCGAGGCCAAGGGCCGCGACCGTACGCTGCTCATCGACGCCGGCGACATCATTCAGGGCACCTCGCTCGGCTTCTACTACGCCAAGGTCGACCCGATCACCGGCACCGACGGCAAGCCCGGCCCCGTACACCCCATGGCCGCCGCCATGAACCACATGCGGTACGACGCCGCCGCGCTCGGGAACCATGAGTTCAACTACGGCATCCCGCTGCTCCGCACCTTCCAGGAGCAGTGTCACTTCCCCCTGCTCGGCGCCAACGCCCTCGACGCCAAGACGCTGAAGCCCGCCTTTCCGCCCTACGCCATCAAGCACATCCCCGTACCCGGCCGCCCCGCCATCAAGGTCGGCATCATCGGCCTGACCAACCCCGGCATCGCGATCTGGGACAAGGACAACGTCTCCGGCAAGATGGTCTTCCCCGGCCTGGTCGAGCAGGCGGCCAAGTACGTACCCAAGCTGCGCTCCATGGGCTGCGACGTCGTCTTCCTGACCGACCACTCAGGCCTCGACGGCACCACCTCCTACGGTGACGCGCTGCCGTACGTGGAGAACGCGTCCAACCTCGTCGCCGAGCAGGTGCCCGGCATCGACGCGATCCTGGTCGGCCACACCCACGTGGAGGTGGCCACCTACAAGGTCACCAACAAGAAGACCGGCAAGGACGTTGTGCTGTCCGAGCCCTTCTGCTGGGGCAAGCGGCTGTCCGTCTTCGACTTCGAGCTCGAATTCACCTGCGGCCGCTGGGAGGTCACCTCCGTCACCTCCGACGTCCTCAACGCCAACGCGGTGGACGAGGACCCCGGAATCGTCGCCCTGCTCAAGGCCGACCACGACGCGGTCGTCACGTACGTGAACCAGCCGCTCGGCACGTGCACCGAGGAGATGTCGGCCACCGAGTCCTGCTGGAAGGACACGGCGATCATCGACTTCATCAACTACGTGCAGACGCAGACCGTCAAGGCCGGCCTGACCGGCACCGACGCCGACCTCCCCGTCGTGTCCGTCGCCGCCCCCTTCAGCCGGACCGCCGACATCCCCGCCGGGAATGTGACGATCCGTGACATCGCGGGGCTCTACATCTACGACAACACGCTGTACGGCAAGAAGCTCACCGGCGCCCAGCTCCGGGACTACCTGGAGTTCGCGGCCGCGTACTACAACCAGGTCCCGTCCGGCACGAAGGTGGACACCGCCACCCTCACCAACAGCACCTCCGGCGGCGCCACCCGCTGGGACTACACGTACGACATCGCCACCGGCCTCACGTACGAGATCGACGTCGCCAAGGCGGTCGGCTCGCGCATAGCGAACCTGCAGTACAACGGCGCGGCCATCGACGACACCCAGGTCTTCGTCGTCGCGGTCAACAACTACCGCGCCTCCGGCGGCAGCGGCTACCCGCACATCTCCGACGCCGAGATCGTCTACAACGGCGGCCAGGGCATCCAGCAGCTGCTGATCGACTACCTGGTCTCGGCGGGGGCCATCGACCCGACGGTCTTCTTCACCGACAACTGGAAGCTGACGCAGGACGGCACGCCCGTCTTCTGAGCCACATGCGTAAGGGGCCCGCGCCATGACGCGGGCCCCTTACAGGCCCAGACCCTCAGACCCCCAGACCTCAGACCTCAGGCCTCCAGCCCGAGCTCCTCCTCCGGCACCGAGATCACCCAGCGCGTCTCGCGCTTCGGCCGCAGGTACAGCAGCCAGTACAGGCACGACACCGCCACGATGCCGCCCGTGATCAGCAGGTCCCGGGTGGTCTGCTGGGTCAGCACGTACGCCAGCACCGCGATCAGCAGCACCGGCACCGCCGGCCACAGCGGCATCCGCCACGCCTGCCGCTTCTTGTGCTCCCCGCGTCGCGACGCCAGCGACGCCACCGCCACCACGATGTACATCGCGGCCACCGCCACGCCCGTCACGCCGCTCAGCGTCTCCACCGGTACGAAGCACAGCACCGCACCCGGCACACCCACCGCCAGCGTGGCCACCCACGGTGAGCCGAAGCGGCCGCCCAGCCGGCCGAAGGCCCGGTTGACCGGCTTCGGCCAGGCGCGGTCGCGCGCCGACGCGTACAGCACCCGCGAGTTCTGGATCACCATGACAATGCCCGCGTTGATGATCGCCAGCGCGATGCACAGGCTGATGAACGTGCCCATCGCCGAGTTGCTCCAGCCCTGTACGAGGGCTGACAGGTTGCCCTCCGCGAGGGTGTGCAGGTCCGGCGCGCCGAGTGTGATCGCGATGGTCGGGACGATCACGACCAGGGCCCCGATGGCCAGCGTCCACAGCACCGTCCGCGAGACCGTGCGCTTGGGGTTCTCCATCTCCTCCGACAGATACACCGCCGTGCTGAAGCCCTGCAGTACGAAGAGCGCGATCGCCAGCCCCGCGATGATCGTCCCCGCGGTCACCGCCGAACTCATCCCGTGCCCGGCGTCCGTCACCGGGTGCACCAGCACCGACGCCGACCGCGCGCTGTGCGAGAAGCCGAGGAAGGCCACGATGCCGGCCGCGACGACCTCCAGGAAGAGGAAGATGCCGGTGATCCAGGCGTTGGCCCGCAGGTCGAGCAGGCCCATCACCGTCGCCAGGAGCATGACGCCGGCTCCCGCGATCTGGCCGTTGATGTGCACGATCGGCGCCAGATACTCGCCCGTACCGAGCGCGATGATCGGCGGCACGATCATCACCACGATCAGCGACAGGACGAACACCACCCACCCGGCCAGCCGGCCGACGAGGGTGCCCACCATGGCGTACTCGCCACCCGCGCTCGGGATCAGCGTCCCCAGCTCCGAGTAGCAGAACGCCACCGCGATACACAGCACGGCGGCGATCACGATCGTCAGGGCCGTCCCCGTACCCAGATCCGCGAACAGCGGCGGCACGATCACGAACAGCGACGAGGCGGGAGTCAGGCACGACAGCGTCAGCAGCGTGCCTCCGACCACACCGATGGACCGGGTCAGTGCCTTCGGCGCCTCAATCGGCGGAGCCAGCGGCGAATGCGGGGGCGCCAAGGGGTCAAGCGTGTCGGTCATGCGGGATCCGATCGGGTCGGGCTGAGGGGGCTACCGCCTCCGGTCAAGGAAACATGAACGGAATGTGTACTTCCGTCCCGGCATGAAACCCCGCGCATCAACGACCCGTCAAGAGGTCTCGGACAACGAAATCCGTAGCTGTGAGCCGCTGTGACTCCGTAAACCCTCAAGAAACCCCGCTACCGATGCGGATTTACTCGCTTCCGGATCAGAATAGCCACGCCCCATCCCGCATCGGATCCCGGTCTCGCATCTCGGACAACGTCCCCCACGCCTGCACTCACCGCGGCCGCACCGCAACGATGCGCTGCGCTACTCCGCCTCCCGCCAGCCGTCGTACTCCTCGGCAAGCGCCGCCAGTGCCGCCGCGTCCAGTTCGCCGCGCTCGTCCTCGATGATGACGAGCCACTGGGCGTCCTCGGCGTCGTCCTCGCCGGCCAGGGCGTCGCGGACGAGCCGGGGGTGGTGGGGGAGGGCGAAGCGGGTGGCGGCTTCGGCGGCGAGCTCTTCGGCGGAGTCGCGGTCCGGGAGGACGAGAAGATGGCGTAGGTCGTTCACCGGGACATTGTGGCCGAGGTGTCCGAGGGG
This sequence comes from Streptomyces sp. NPDC059373, assembly GCF_042751495.1. NCBI lineage: Bacteria > Bacillati > Actinomycetota > Actinomycetes > Kitasatosporales > Streptomycetaceae > Streptomyces > Streptomyces sp. NPDC059373. The sequence goes on from NZ_JBHYXC010000004.1 coordinate 83,598, forward strand.
CGTGCGATGCTGGGCGGCGATGGCCAGGAACAGTGCGAACACGGCGGCGGACGACCCGCTCGCGCCCCTCACGCTTGCGGTGGGGCAGGAGGATCTGCTGCTCGACCGGGCGGTCCAGCAGGTGGTGGCGGCCGCGCGGGCCGCCGACGCGGACACGGATGTGCGGGATCTGGCGCCGGAGGCCCTGCAGCCGGGGACGCTGGCGGAGCTGACGAGCCCGTCGCTGTTCGCGGAGCGGAAGGTCGTCGTCGTACGGAATGCGCATGACTTGTCGGCGGAGACCGTCAAGGACGTGAAGGCGTACCTCGACGCGCCGGTCGAGGAGATCACGCTGGTGCTGCTGCACGCGGGCGGCGCCAAGGGGAAGGGCTTGCTGGACGCTGCCCGTAAGGCGGGGGCGCGGGAGGTGGCCTGCCCGAAGATGACGAAGCCGGCGGACCGGTTGGCCTTTGTGCGGGGCGAGTTCAGGGCGCTGGGGCGGTCGGCGACGCCGGAGGCGTGCCAGGCGCTGGTGGACTCGATCGGCAGCGATCTGCGGGAGTTGGCGAGCGCCTGCGCGCAGCTGGCGGCGGACGTCGAGGGCACGGTCGACGTGGCGGTCGTGGCCCGCTACTACACCGGGCGGGCCGAGGCGACGGGCTTCGAGGTGGCCGACCTGGCGGTGACCGGGCGGGCGGCGGAGGCGCTGGAGCGGCTGCGCTGGGCCCTGGCGGTGGGACAGCCGCTGCCGGGGATCACCTTCGCACTCGCGTCGGGCGTGCGGTCCATCGGCAAGCTCGCGAGCGCCCCGCGCGGCGCCAGGCCGGGAGACCTGGCCCGCGAGCTGGGCATGCCGCCCTGGAAGATCGACCGCGTACGCCAGCAAATGCGCGGCTGGACCGGCGACGGTGTCTCCGCCGCCCTCCGCGCCGTCGCCGAGGCCGACGCCGCCGTCAAGGGCGGCGGCGCCGACCCGGCGTACGCCCTGGAGAAGGCCGTGGTGGCCATCGCCCGGGCCGCGCGCCAGCGCTAGCCGCTGCGCTGCGTGCGTTGCGTGCGCTGCGCCCGGTCCGGGGGTGGGCGTCAGGCCGCCTTGAGCTTCTCCAGGGTGGCCTTGGTGTCGGTCTTGAGCCATTGCGTGGCCTCGTCGACCTGGGGCGGGTCCGTGTCGCTGTCGTAGGAGGAGAGGTAGACGCTCCAGCTCATCTGGTACGTCATCCAGCCGTCGCGGACGGCGAGAGTGGCGGCGCGGGAGCCGGAGGTGGTGCCGCTGGTGGTGTCCTCGGTGACGACGTAGGCCTCGTCGCCTATGCCGGTGACCTTCTCGACCTGGTAACCGTCGTAGCGGTCGCCGTAGTTCTCCCACTGGGCGGTGAACTCGGGGCCGGGGTCGGTGGCGTGGTGGAGGTCGACCTGGACGGAGAAGTAGGCGTCGGAGTAGGACGAGCTGGATTTCTTCAGCGAGATGCTGCAGTAGCTCTCGTCGAGTGCGTCCGCCTTGAGGGCGCTGTGGATGGGGCTGCTGTCGACCTGCGGGTACTCGTTCTTGAATGAGGAGTAGTCGACCGAGGAGCAGAGGTTGGACGTGGCCTGGTAGCCGCGCAGGTCCGCCTTCGGGGTGTTGTCGCCGCCGAGCAGGACGACACCGCCGGCCCAGAACGCGGAGGCGACCAGGGCGCCGAGCAGGATCCACAGGATTGCGCGGCCGGCTCCGCCGGATCTGACCGGTGGTGGCGGGGGCGCGTAGCCGCCGGGCGGGAGCTGGAGCTGCGGCTGGGCGTACGGATTCTGCTGGGGCGGTACGGAGGGCGGCGGGCCGTAGCCGCCGGGCGACTGCGGGTTGGGGTACGGATAGGCGCTCGGCTGTGCCGGCAGCGTGGGCTGGGACGGCGGCTGGGACGGCGGCTGGGACGGCGGCGCGGAGGGCGGCTGCGACGACTGTGGCTGCTCAGGCGGCGTGGACATGACGTGACGATAAAGCAGCACATAGTCATCCCGGCGCCAGTACGCCCAGATCGTTACGGGTGCATGACGAAGGCCCTCGCACCGACCGGTGCGAGGGCCTTCGTCTCCCTGCCCCCGCGTGGCGAACGCAGGCCGCGGGCAGGGTCTGAGCTTGTGGTGCCGGTCCGGGCGGTAGAGGGGCCGCTGCTTCCGGTTTCCGGCGGTGGTGCGTAGTGCTGGTGCTCAAAGCTGGTGGTGCGTAAAGCGGTGAAACGGAAGGTCAGGCGTTGATGCCCGAGACCTGACCGGCCAGCGCCGACTTCTTGTTGGCGGCCTGGTTCTTGTGGATGACGCCCTTGCTCACGGCCTTGTCGAGCTTCTTGGCGGCCAGACGGGCAGCCTCGGTGGCCTTCTCGGCGTCACCGGCGGCCACGGCCTCACGGGTGCGGCGGATGGCCGTCTTGAGCTCGGACTTGACGGCCTTGTTGCGCAGGCGCGCCTTCTCGTTGGTCTTGTTCCGCTTGATCTGGGACTTGATGTTCGCCACGAAAGAGCCTTTTCCTTCATTCGTTCCGGGTGAGCGCCTCGGCTGAGAGGGCACGAAGCGCAGTGGTTCAGGTTACCAGCCGTGCCACCGGCGGCCCAAACCGACGTCGGGCCGCGGACATGGGACTATGGAGGCCGACATCCTTCCATCCTGACGTATCGATCCTTCCGACCAGACTGGACCCTGCGTGCCCGCGACCCCTCTCCACGTGCCGGAGCCGAGCCGTACCGACCCGGCGCTGATCCGCAACTTCTGCATCATCGCGCACATCGACCACGGCAAGTCGACGCTCGCCGACCGGATGCTCCAGCTGACCGGTGTGGTGGACCAGCGGCAGATGCGAGCCCAGTATCTGGACCGGATGGACATCGAGCGTGAGCGCGGCATCACGATCAAGTCGCAGGCCGTCCGGCTGCCCTGGGCGCCGAACACCGGCGAGGGCGTCGGCAGCACCCACATCCTCAACATGATCGACACCCCGGGCCACGTGGACTTCACGTACGAGGTCTCGCGCTCGCTCGCGGCCTGCGAGGGTACGGTCCTGCTGGTCGACGCCGCGCAGGGCATCGAGGCGCAGACCCTGGCCAACCTCTACCTGGCGATGGAGAACGACCTCACCATCGTCCCGGTGCTCAACAAGATCGACCTGCCGGCCGCGCAGCCCGAGAAGTTCTCCGAGGAGCTCGCCAACCTCATCGGCTGCCAGCCCGAGGACGTGCTCAAGGTCTCCGCGAAGACCGGTATCGGCGTGGACGCGCTGCTCGACCGCGTGGTCCGGGACGTCCCGGCGCCGGTCGGCGTCAAGGACGCCCCCGCCCGCGCGATGATCTTCGACTCGGTGTACGACTCCTACCGCGGTGTCGTGACGTACGTCCGTGTCGTCGACGGACAGCTCAACAAGCGCGAGCGCATCAGGATGATGTCCACCGGCGCCACCCACGAGCTGCTGGAGATCGGTGTCTCCTCGCCCGAGATGACCCCGGCCGACGGCCTCGGCGTCGGCGAGGTGGGCTACATCATCACCGGCGTGAAGGACGTCCGGCAGTCGAAGGTCGGTGACACGATCACCTCCCTCGCGAAGGGCGCCACCGAGGCGCTCGGCGGTTACAAGGACCCCAAGCCGATGGTGTTCTCGGGCCTGTATCCGCTGGACGGCTCGGAGTACCCGGACCTCCGCGAGGCCCTGGAGAAGCTTCAGCTCAACGACGCCGCGCTGGTCTACGAGCCGGAGACCTCCGCGGCTCTCGGCTTCGGCTTCCGCGTGGGCTTCCTCGGGCTGCTGCACCTCGACGTGATCCGCGAGCGCCTGGAGCGCGAGTTCGGCCTCGACCTGATCGCCACCGCCCCCAACGTGGTCTACCGCGTGATCATGGAGGACGGTAAGGAGCACACGGTCACCAACCCGAGCGAGTTCCCCGAGGGCAAGATCGACGAGGTCTTCGAGCCGGTCGTACGGGCCACGATCCTCGCGCCCACCGAGTTCATCGGCTCGATCATGGAGCTGTGCCAGACCCGCCGCGGCACGCTGCTGGGCATGGACTACCTCTCCGAGGACCGCGTGGAGATCCGCTACACCCTCCCGCTCGCCGAGATCGTCTTCGACTTCTTCGACCAGCTGAAGTCCAAGACCCGGGGCTACGCCTCGCTCGACTACGAGCCCACGGGCGAGCAGTCGGCCAGCCTGGTCAAGGTCGACATCCTGCTGCACGGCGACAAGGTCGACGCCTTCTCCGCCGTCACCCACAAGGACGCGGCCTACGCGTACGGCGTGCGGCTCGTCGCCAAGCTGCGTGAGCTCATCCCGAGGCAGGCCTTCGAGGTGCCCATCCAGGCGGCCATCGGCTCGCGGGTCATCGCCCGCGAGACCATCCGCGCCATCCGCAAGGACGTCCTCGCCAAGTGCTACGGCGGTGACATCTCCCGCAAGCGGAAGCTGCTGGAGAAGCAGAAGGAAGGCAAGAAGCGGATGAAGATGGTCGGCTCGGTGGAGGTGCCGCAGGAGGCGTTCATCGCGGTGCTGTCCAGCGACGAGAACGCGGCCAAGAAGAAGTGATCCCGGGGCCCTCGGTGCCCTGACCCCCTTAACCCCCCCTTGTGCGGCAAATGGGTGATTGGCGAAAAAGCCGGGCATTCGCGGTTTCTGGTGGGCCGCTGTCGCCGTTACTCATGGTGACAGCGGCGAAGGGCGCCGCTGCGGAAGGGGAACTGAAGTGAAGTACACGAAGGCCGCCGCGATCGTCGCCGGTTCCATGATCGCGCTGGGCGCGGCGGGTGCGGCCCCGGCGTTCGCAGACAGCGGCACGCTGCCGCTGGGTGACGGTGCGACGAAGCTTCTGGAAGCCAAGGACGCGATCACCAAGACCGGCCTGAAGGCCGTCACCGGCAAGGCCGGCGAGGTGCTGGGCGGTGTGGGCAAGACCGGCGGCACGTCCCCGATGGTCGGTGGCCTGCCGCTCGGCGGCTAGTGCGCGGGTCGGCGGGCCCGCCGGTTCCGGGCGGGCCCGCCGTTTGCGTGGACGCGTGTCCGAATACGTGTATGTGTCACGTACCTCACTCGTCACGGTTGCATCGCGGCAGCCGTAGCCCCTTACAAAGCGGGTGTCATTTCTCTACCCTGATCACGACTCGTTGGTTACTCGCGAGTTAACCCAGCAAAGAGGCGGGCTCCCGGAGGTTGTCGTGACGGACACGCAGACGTTGATCGAGAATCGGCCGCCCTCCGTGGCGACGCTCTTCCTTGAGCGGGTCGAGGCGACGCCCGACGCCGATGCGTACAGCTACCCGGTACCGGCGGCGGGCGGTGGCCCCGAGGAGTGGCGGACGCTGACCTGGAGGCAGGCCGCGAGCAGGATCTTCTCCATCGCGGCCGGCCTGATGGACCTGGGCGTACGGCCCGAGGAGCGGGTGGCGATCGCCTCGGCGACCCGGGTCGAGTGGATCCTGGCGGACCTGGGCATTCTCTGCGCCGGCGCGGCCACCACCACCGTCTACCCGAGTACGAACGCGGACGAGACCGCCTTCATCCTGGCCGACTCCGGCAGCCGGGTGCTGATCGCCGAGGACGCGACGCAGCTGGCCAAGGCCGTCGAGCGGCGCGGTGAGCTGCCCGAGCTGGCCCATGTGGTCGTGATCGACCCGGCGGGCGCCGAGCTCGGCGACGACGGCTGGGCGCTGTCGCTGGCCGACCTGGAGCAGCGCGGAGCGGCGTACCTGGAGAAGAACCCGGACGCCGTGACGAAGGCGGTGGCCGCGCAGACCAGGGACCAGCTCGCGACGCTGATCTACACCTCCGGCACCACGGGCCGCCCCAAGGGCGTACGGCTGGCGCAGGACTCGTGGTCGTACATGGGCCGGGCGATCCAGGCGATCGACCTGCTGACCGACGACGACGTCCAGTACCTGTGGCTGCCGCTGGCGCACGTCTTCGGCAAGGTGCTGATCGCCGGGCACATCACGGTCGGCGGGGTCGTCGCCGTGGACGGCCGGGTCGACAAGATCATCGAGAATCTGCCGGTGGTGCGGCCGACGTACATGGCGGCCGTGCCCCGGATCTTCGAGAAGGTCTACAACGGGGTCGCCGCCAAGGCCCGCGCGGGCGGCGGCGCCAAGTACGCGATCTTCAAGTGGGCGGCCGAGGTCGCCCGCGAGTACGGCAAGGTCACCCAGGACAACTTCCGGCGCACCGGGACCCCCAGCGCGCCCTTCGGCCTCGCCGCGAAGCACGCGGTCGCCGACAAGCTCGTCTACGGCAAGCTCCGCGAGGCATTCGGCGGCCGGCTGCGCGCCTGCGTCTCCGGCTCCGCCGCTCTCGCCCCCGAGATCGGCTACTTCTTCTCCGGCGCCGGCATCCACATCCTCGAGGGCTACGGCCTCACCGAGTCCAGCGCCGCGAGCTTCCTCAACCCGGGCGAGGCCTACCGCACCGGCACCGTGGGCAAGCCCTTCCCCGGCACCGAGGTCCGGATCGCGGAGGACGGCGAGATCCTGCTGCGCGGCCCAGGCATCATGCAGGGCTACCACGGGCTGCCGGAGAAGACGGCGGAGGTGCTGGAGTCCGACGGCTGGTTCCACACCGGCGACATCGGCGAGCTGTCCGCCGACGGCTATCTCAAGATCACCGACCGCAAGAAGGACCTGATCAAGACCTCGGGCGGCAAGTACATCGCCCCGGCCGAGGTCGAGGGCCAGTTCAAGGCGGTGTGCCCGTTCGTCAGCAATGTGCTGGTCATCGGCGCCGACCGTAACTTCTGCAGCGCGCTGCTCGCCCTCGACGAGCCCACGATCCTGGGATGGGCGACGGAGAACGGCCTCGACGGCAAGCCGTACGCCGACGTCGTGACCTCCGAGGAGGTGCGCGAGCTGATCGCCGGCTACGTCCAGCGGGTCAACGACGGTCTCCAGCGCTGGCAGCAGATCAAGACCTTCCGTGTGCTGCCGCGCGACCTCGACGTGGAGCACGGCGACCTGACGCCGAGCCTGAAGCTCAAGCGGCCGGTCGTGGAGCGGGAGTTCAAGGACCTGATCGACGACATGTACGCGGGAACGCGCGAGGCGTAGACGTAAACGGGTCGGCGGCCGCCCTGCTCACGCGGGGTGGCCGCGCCCCTGGGCGTGCTCGGTGCGCAGCGCCTGGAAGGCGCGTTCCATGCCGGCGACGCGGCGGCCGAGTTCGGCGACGTCGTCGCGGTCGTCGCAGGACAGCTGCCGCTCGACCGCGCAGAGCCGTTCGTCGATGTCGGCCAGGTGCTTGTGCTCGGCGGTGACGAGGTCGCGTACCAGCAGCTCGCGCAGCTGCTCGGCCTGGACGGCGAGCTGCCGGGTCTTGCGGTGCAGGTCGAGGAAGACGGTGACCTTCGCGCGCAGCACCCAGGGGTCGAAGGGCTTGGTGAGATAGTCGGCGGCGCCGGTGGCGTAGCCGCGGAACGCGAAGCTGGTGTCGAGGTCGTTGCCGGTCAGGAAGATGATCGGGATGTCCTTGGTCTGGTCGAGGCGCTTGATGTTGGCGGCGGTCTCGAAGCCGTCCATGCCCGGCATGAGGACGTCGAGGAGTACGACCGCGAAGTCCTGGCGCAGCAGCGCCTTCATCGCCTCCTCGCCGGAACGGGCGCGCACCAGCGGCTGGTTGAGCGAGCCGAGGACCGCCTCCAGGGCGACCAGGTTGTCCTCCATGTCGTCGACGAGCAGGATTCCCGCCTGGTCGGCACGTGCGGCAGCCGCAGCGGCACCTGAAGTCATGGCGTGGGCCTCGCGTGGTCGACGGGATCATCCGGGCGGTCGGGGTCGTCGGGGCCTTCGCCGTCGTCCTGCTCCGGGGCGAGCAGGGCGCAGGCGACGCTGAGCAGCCGGTCGACGTCCACCGGTTTGGGTACGTAGTCGTTGGCGCCGCAGGCGATGGACTTCTCGCGGTCGCCGGGCATGGCCTTGGCGGTGAGGGCGATGATCGGCAGGTCGGCCCAGCGGGCGGTGCGGCGGATGGCCTCGATGGTCTCGTAGCCGTCCATCTCCGGCATCATGATGTCCATCAGGACCAGGGCCACGTCCGGTTGCCGCTCCAGGGTCTCGATGCCCTCGCGGCCGTTCTCCGCGTAGAGGACCGGCATGCCGACCCGCCCGAGCACATGGGTCAGGGCGAAGACATTGCGGATGTCGTCGTCGACGATCAGCACCCGGCTGCCGGGCAGGATCCGGCCCGCCCGGCCGTCGCGCCACTCCTCCAGGCGGGAGGTGGTGGGCCAGGTGTCGTCCTGGTCGGCGAGCATCGTGAGGCGGAACTCGCCGTCACCGGCGGTGTCGTGCTCTCCCGCGACCGGGGGGCCGGGCAGCGTCCCGGGCTCGGGCTCCCAGCCGGGACCGCCGCCCGGGCCGACGCCGCCGGACTGGCCGCCCGCGTAGACCGCGGGGACGTACAGCGTGAAGGTGGAGCCCCGGCCCGGCTCGCTCTCGGCGACGATGCGGCCGCCGAGCAGCCCGGCGATCTCGCGGCTGATGGACAGGCCGAGGCCGGTGCCGCCGTACTTGCGGTTGGTGGTGCCGTCGGCCTGCTGGAAGGCCTCGAAGATGACGGGCAGCTTGTCGGGGGCGATCCCGATGCCGGTGTCCTTGACCGAGAAGGCGATCAGTTCCTCGTCGGTGCCGGCGCCCTCGCCCCGGTAGCGGGACACGCGCAGCTCGACCCGGCCCTGCGAGGTGAACTTGATGGCGTTGGACAGCAGATTGCGCAGGATCTGCTGGAGCCGCTGCTCGTCGGAGAACATCTCGCGCGGTACGCCCTCGCCGACCGCGACCTCGAAGGCCAGGCCCCGGTCGAGGGTGATCGGGCGGAAGGTGGCGTGGACGTAGTCCAGCACCTTGATCAACGGCAGCTTCTTGGGACGTACGTCCATCCGGCCGGCCTCGATCTTGGACAGGTCGAGGATGTCGTTGATCAGCTGGAGGAGGTCGGAGCCCGAGCGGTGGATGGTGGTCGCGAACTGCACCTCCTGCTCGGACAGCCGGCCGTCGGGATTGTCGCCGAGCAGGCGGGCCAGGATCAGCAGGGAGTTGAGCGGGGTGCGCAGCTCGTGCGACATGTTGGCCAGGAACTCCGACTTGTACTGCGAGGAGGTGGCCAGCAGGGCGGCCTTCTCCTCCAGTTCGGCGTTGCTCCGCTGCAACTCGGCCTGCTGGCGCTGGAGTTCGTCGGAGCGTTCCTGGAGCTGCATGGCGAGCCGCTGGGACTCGCTGAGCAGCGACTCCGTACGGGAGTTGGCGATGATGGTGTTGATGGCCACGCCGATGGTGTTCACGAACTGGTCGAAGAAGGCCAGGTGGACATCGGAGAAGCGGGAGAAGGAGGCCAGTTCGATGACGCCGAGCAGCTTGTCCTCGAAGAGGATCGGGATGATGACGACGCTGGCCGGGGCGGCCTCGCCCAGCCCTGAATTGATCTTGATGTAGTCGGGCGGGGCCTCCTCCATCAGGATCCGCTTCTTCTCGATCGCCGCCTGCCGTACGAGGCCGTGCCCGGGCATGCCGGGGGTGTCGACGGTGGCGCCCTGCGCCGATCCGTAACCGGCGATGAAGGCCAGGCCCTTGTTCTGGTTCTGGCCGGTGGTGTCGGTCTCGGCGAGGAAGAAGGCGCCGTACTGGGCGTTCACCAGCGGGGTCAGCTCGCGCAGGATCAGGTCGGCGACCTCCATCAGGTCGCGGTGGCCCTGCATCAGACCCGCCAGGCGGGCGAGGTTGGACTCCAGCCAGTCCTTGGCGCGGGTGGTCTCGCGGAGGTTGGACACCATGAGGTTGATGTTGTCCTTGAGCTCGTCGACCTCGCCCTGGGTCTCCACGGTGATGGAGCGCGACATGTCGCCCTGGGCGACGGCGGAGGCGACCTCGGCGATGGCACGGACCTGGGTGGTGAGGTTGGACGCCAGGTCGTTGACGTTGGTCGTGAGGCGCTTCCAGGTGCCGTAGACGCCCTCGACGCGGGCCTGGCCGCCGAGCCGGCCCTCGGTGCCGACCTCGCGGGCGACGCGGGTGACCTCGGAGGAGAAGGAGGACAGGGTGTCGACCATCGTGTTGATGGCGGTCTTCAGCTCCAGGATCTCGCCACGCGCGTCCACGTCGATCTTCTTGGACAGGTCGCCGTTGGCGACGGCCGTGGTGACCTGCGCGATGTTGCGGACCTGGGAGGTGAGGTTGTCGGCCATGAAGTTGACGTTGTCGGTGAGGTCCTTCCAGACCCCCGACACCCCCAGCACCTGGGCGCGGCCGCCGAGCCGGCCCTCGGTGCCGACCTCGCGGGCGACGCGCGTCACCTCGTCGGCGAACGCGCGCAGCTGCTCCACCATGGTGTTGACGGTGTCCTTGAGCTCCAGGATCTCGCCGCGCGCGTCGACCGTGATCTTCTTGGAGAGGTCGCCGTTGGCGACCGCCGTGGTGACCTGCGCGATGTTGCGGACCTGCGACGTCAGGTTGGATGCCATGAAGTTGACGTTGTCCGTCAGGTCCTTCCATACGCCGCTGACGCCCCGGACCTGTGCCTGGCCGCCGAGATTGCCCTCGGTGCCGACCTCGCGGGCGACGCGCGTCACCTCGTCGGCGAAGGCGGAGAGCTGGTCGACCATCGTGTTGATGGTCGACTTCAGCTCCAGGATCTCGCCCTTGGCCTCGACGGTGATGGTCTTGCCCAGATCGCCCTGGGCCACGGCGGTCGCCACCTGGGCGATGTTGCGGACCTGGGAGGTGAGGTTGTCGGCCATGAAGTTGACGTTGTCGGTGAGGTCCTTCCAGACCCCCGACACGCCCCGGACGTGGGCGCGGCCGCCCAACTGGCCCTCGGTGCCGACCTCGCGGGCGACGCGCGTCACCTCGTCGGCGAAGGCGGACAGCTGGTCGACCATGGTGTTGACGGTCGACTTGAGCTGAAGGATCTCGCCCTGCGCGTCGACCGTGATCTTCTGGCTGAGGTCGCCGTTGGCGACGGCGGTGGTGACCTGCGCGATGTTGCGGACCTGCGACGTCAGGTTGGACGCCATGAAGTTGACGTTGTCGGTGAGGTCCTTCCAGACCCCCGACACGCCCCGGACCTGGGCGCGGCCGCCCAACTGGCCCTCGGTGCCGACCTCGCGGGCGACGCGCGTCACCTCGTCGGCGAAGGCGGACAGCTGATCGACCATCGTGTTGACCGTCAGCTTCAGCTCCAGCAACTCGCCGGTCGCCTCCACCGTCACCTGCCGGGTCAGATCGCCGCGTGCCACCGCCGTCGTCACCACGGCGATGTCCCGCACCTGGGCCGTCAGCCGGGCGGCCATCGTGTTGACGGCCTCGGTCACGTCCCGCCAACTGCCGGACAGGCCCTGCACCTTGGCGCGACCGCCCAGCCGCCCTTCCGTACCGACCTCACGGGCGACCCGGGTCACCTCGCCGGTGAACAGCGAGAGCTGGTCCACCATGCGGTTCACCGCCCGCCCCAGCCGCCGCAGATCACCGCGCAGCGGCCGGTTGCCGTCGTGCAGGTCCACGCGCTGCGTGAGGTCGCCGCCCGCGACCGCGTCGAGCACGCGGGTGGCGGTGGCCGCCGGTATGACCAGGGCGTCGATCAGGGCGTTGGTGGCCTGCACGCTCATCGCCCACGAGCCCTGCCCCGGACTCGGCGACAGCCGCTCGTCGAGCCTGCCCTGGCGGACCACCTCGCGGCGGACCCGGGTCAGCTCGGTGGCGAAGTGCTGCTCGCGGGCCACGATCTGGTGGAAGACCTCGGCCAGTTCGGCCATCACGCCCTCGTACGGACCGTCGAGCCGCGCCCGGAAGTCGCCGTCGGCCAGGGCTCTCATCGCTGTCAGCAGCGGCCTGAGCCCGGGTGGGGCCGACGGGGATTCGTGCTGGGGTTCGATCTGCTGACGTATTCGGGCGGAAGAGGCGGAATCAGGGGCGGGAACAGCCGATTTAAGAGCCATGACGGCCTTCTTCGGTGACTCGGCGCTTACGAGCCCGCTCAGTCTGTCACGCTGACCCTGCCACTAAGGGCGCAATGCCGGATCTGCTCAGGAGCCGCACAGTGGGGCCAGATTCCATGCCGCGCGAGTTCGTTTCCCGTACCAGCCTGCCCGGGAACCAGCTCGCCGCCTCCGCCGCGCGCAAATTCGTACGCGCCGCGCTCGCCGAGTGGACCACCCGGGACGTCTGGCCGGTCGACGGGGTCAGCGACCGGGTCGTGGACGACGCCGTGCTGGTCGTGAGCGAGCTGGTGACGAACGCCGTCATCCACGCGGGCACGACCGCCGAGGTGCTGTGCCGGCTGGACACGCTGTGCGAGCCGTGCGGGCTGGTCATCGAGGTCTCCGACCACCACCCCGCGCGGGTGATCCGCAACCCGGTGGAAATGGAGCGCGAGGGGCGCGAAGGAGGGCGCGGACTGCAGCTCGTCGCCGCGTTCTCGGAGGAGTGGGGGATCACCTACCGGCGCGACCTCAAGACCATCTGGTCCCGGATCACCGTCGAGCCCGAGGGCGAGCCGGCCGCGGACCTCACCGAGGGCGACCGCGCCCTCCAGCGCGACCTGCGGGCCGCCGAGATCCTCGCGCCCGCCCCGCTGCGTACGTACCGGCGGCACGACAGCGACTGGATCAGCCGCGGCTCGCTCTCCTTCCTCGCCGAGGCCTCCGACCTGCTCGCCGGCCAGCTCGACGAGGACATGGTCGCCTCGCTGGCCGGCCAGCTGCTGGTCCCCCGGCTCGCCGACTGGTGCGCGGTCTGGCTCAATCCGGAGGGCCCGGAGAGCGAGCCCCGGCTGGCCCGTGTCTGGCACCTCTCCGAGAACCGCATCGACGGGCTCCGCATGATCCTGGAGAAGGACCCGCCGCCCTTCTCCACCTCCGCACCGGTCCGCCCCGGCGCCATGCCCTGGCCCTGGCCCGTCGCCGCCGAGACCTTCGACCCCGGGGGTGCCGCCCTCGCCTGCCCGCTGATCGTCGGCAGCCGCTGCCACGGCACGCTGCTGCTCGGCCGTACAGGGCTCATGCGCATCCCCGACGAGGTCATCGGGCTCATCGAGGACTTCGCCCGCCGGGTGGCCCTCGCGATCGGCACGGCCCGGCAGTACGCCCGCCAGGCCATGATCAGCCAGGTCCTGCAGCGCGGACTGCTGCCCGCCACCATCGCCCGCATCCCCGGCGTAGAGACCGCCATCGTCTACGAGCCCACCGGCGCCGATGTCGTCGGCGGCGACTTCTACGACCTCTTCCCGGCCGGCGGCGGCCGCTGGTGCTTCGCCCTCGGCGACGTCCAGGGCAACGGCCCCGAGGCGGCCGCCGTCACCGGGCTGGCCCGGCCGGTGATGCGGCTGCTCGCTCGCGAGGGCTACGGGGTCGCCGAGGTCCTGGACCGGCTCAACCGCGCCCTTGCCGACGAGGCCGCCGCCGCGCTCGGCGGTGAACCGCCGCGTTTTCTCTCCCTGCTGTACGGCGAGATCGTGCCGCACTGCACCGGCCGCGGCGCCCGCTGCACCCTCGCCAGCGCCGGGCACCCGCTGCCGCTCCTCCTCTCCGCCGCCGACGGGCAGGTGCGGGCCGTCGCCCTCCCGCAGATACTGCTCGGGATCACCGACGACGCCCGGTACGAGAGCGAGTCCTTCGACCTCGGGCCGGGCGACACGCTCCTGTGCGTGACGGACGGGGTCACCGAGCGGCGCAATGGCAACCGCCAGTTCGACGACGACGACGGCCTCACGACCGCCCTGTCGGCCTGCGCGGGGCTCGGTGCCGGTGCGGTGGCGGAGCGGATCCGGCGGGCGGTGCACGAGTACGACGCGGCCCCGCCGGACGACGATCTGGCGCTGCTCGTTCTCCAGGCGCAGTGAGTCGCTGTCCGGGCGCACCGAGTCGCCGTCCCGATGCCGGACAATGGGTGGCATGCCTTCCGTACTGCCTGACGGCGAGCCCCTGCCCGAGAACGGCGCCCTGCCCATCGCCGCGCTCGCCGGTGCCGGGGAGCGCCCGCTGGGGTTCTACCTGCACGTTCCCTACTGCGCGGCGCGGTGCGGCTACTGCGACTTCAACACGTACACGGCGAGCGAGCTGCGGGGCAGCGGTGGCGCCCTGGCCTCTCGTGGCAACTACGCCGACACGCTGATCGAGGAGATCCGGCTCGCGCGGAAGGTGCTGGGGGACGACCCGCGCGCCGTCGAGACCGTTTTCGTGGGCGGCGGCACGCCGACGCTGCTGGCCGCGGGTGACCTGGTGCGGATGCTGGGCGCGATCCGGGACGAGTTCGGGCTCGCGGACGGTGCCGAGGTGACGACCGAGGCCAATCCGGAGTCCGTGGACCCCGGCTATCTGGCCGAGCTGCGGGAGGGCGGCTTCAATCGGGTCTCCTTCGGCATGCAGAGTGCCAAGCAGCACGTGCTGCGGGTGCTGGACCGGCAGCACACCCCCGGCCGCCCCGAGGCGTGCGTCGCCGAGGCGCGGGCGGCCGGCTTCGACCACGTCAACCTCGACCTCATCTACGGCACCCCGGGCGAGTCCGACGACGACTGGCGGGCCTCCCTGGACGCCGCGATCGGCGCCGGCCCGGACCACGTGTCGGCGTACGCGCTGATCGTGGAGGAGGGCACGCAGCTCGCACGGCGCATCCGGCGGGGCGAGGTCCCGATGACGGACGACGACGTCCACGCCGACCGCTACCTGATCGCCGACGAGAGGTTCGCCGCCGCGGGCTTCGACTGGTACGAAGTCTCCAACTGGGCGGCCTCCGTCTCCGGGCGCTGCCGCCACAACGAGCTGTACTGGCGCGGCGCCGACTGGTGGGGCGCCGGGCCCGGCGCCCACAGCCACGTCGGCGGCGTGCGCTGGTGGAACGTCAAGCATCCCGGCGCGTATGCGCAGGCGCTCGGGGAGGGGCGTACGCCCGGCGCCGGGCGGGAAGTGCTGGCTGACGAGGACCGCCGGGTCGAGCGCATCCTGCTCGAGCTGCGGCTCGTGGAGGGGTGCCCGCTGGACTTGCTCAAGCCGGCCGGTGCGGCCGCCGCGCAGCGCGCGGTAAGCGACGGCCTCCTGGAGAGCGGTCCTTACGCGGACGGGCGCGCCGTCCTCACCCTGCGCGGGCGGTTGCTGGCGGATGCGGTCGTCCGGGACCTGGTCGACTGATCACTCGCCGGAGTGAACCGGTGCGGATTCGCGGTGCGGCTGCCTAGGCTGTTCCTAGGCTGCTGCCGTGCAGACGGCAGCGGGAAGTGGAGGGCCACGGAGATGACCGCTGTGGATGATCGCCGGATGACTGAGTTCTTCGAGAGTCTTGAGGCTCCCGAGGGTGTCAAGGTGGAGCTCCTCAGGGGGGAAATCGTGATGATGGCGGGGCCGGACCTGGTCCACAACCTCATCGTGCAGACGGTTCAGGACGCGATTCCCCGTGATCGCTGGCACAGGCTGCAGACGCAGGACATCGATCTCCTCCGCGAGGCCAGTGAGCCTCAGCCCGATCTCGTTGTACTGGCTCGGGACTCGGCTCCCCTGTCCGGGCGGCTGCTGCCCGCTGGACTTGTCACGATGCTCGTCGAGGTGGTGTCCAAGACGAGCAAGCTCCGCGACTATGTGACCAAGCGGTCGATCTACGCGGCGGGGGGTGTACCCACGTACCTGATCATTGACCCTTTCTCGGCCAAGTGCGTGGTCCTTACCGAACCTGGCGGCGTCGGCGAGCAAGCCGATTACCGCGCCGAGCGGACCAGTAAATTCGGAGAGCCGGTTCCTCTCGACGCCGTGGGCGTGACGCTCGACACTTCGGAGTTCGGCACGCTCCCCGACGTCATGAAGGCGCCGTGACGAAGTCGATCAGCTCCTCCACCCGCCCCAGCAGCTCGGGCTCCAGGTCCTTGTAGCTGCGCACGCAGCCCAGAATCCGCTGCCAGGCCGCCCCCGTGTTCTCCGGCCAGCGCAGCGCCCGGCACACTCCCGTCTTCCAGTCCTGGCCGCGCGGGACGGTGGGCCAGCCCGGAATCCCGACGGAGGAGGGCTTCACGGCCTCCCAGACGTCGATGTAGGGGTGGCCGACCACGAGCACGTCCGCCCCCGTGACCTGAGCCGCGATACGGGACTCCTTGCTGCCCGGCACCAGGTGGTCGACCAGGACACCCAGCCGGGCGTCCGGTCCGGGGCTGAATTCGGCCACGATCGCGGGGAGGTCGTCGACGCCCTCCAGGTATTCGACGACGACGCCCTCGATGCGGAGGTCGTCGCCCCAGACGCGTTCGACCAGTTCCGCGTCGTGGCGGCCCTCGACGTAGATGCGGCCGGCGCGGGCGACCCGGGCGCGGGCGCCGGGGACGGCGAGGGAGCCGGAGGCGGTGCGGGCGGGGGTGCGGGGGGCGCCGGGGGAGGGGCGGACGAGCGTGACCTGCCGGCCCTCGAGGAGGAAGCCGCGGGGGGTGAGGGGGAAGACGCGGTGCTTGCCGAAGCGGTCTTCGAGGGTGACGGTGGGGCCCTCGGCGGACTTCTCGCAGCGGATGACGGCACCGCAGAAACCGGTGGTGGCCTCTTCGACGACGAGGCCGGGTTCGGCGGCGACCTCGGGCGCGGGGGCCTTCTTCTTCCACGGCGGGGTGAGGTCGGGACCGTAACTCCTGCTGCGCATGAGGCAGATCGTATCTAGTGCCCCTCCCGGCACTAGGACGGGCCGAAACGCGCGGCCAGTGTGTCCCGTTGGGCGCGTACGAACCGCGCGTCCACCACCGCGCCGTGGCCGGGGACGTACAGGGCACCGTCGCCGCCCAGCCGGAGCAGCTCGTCCAGGGTGGCGGGCCAGGCGGCCGGGGACGCGTCCGGGCCGGCCTGGGGTTCGCCGGACTCCTCGACCAGGTCGCCGCAGAAGACGACGCGGGGAGTGCCGGGGACGACGACCGCCAGGTCGTGCGTGGTGTGGCCGGCGCCGGGGTGGACCAGGAGGACCCGGCGGCCGCCGAGGTCGAGTTCATGGTGCCCGGAGACGAGGTTGCCGGGGCGTACGAGAGCGGCGGCGGCCTCGGCGGCGGAGGCAGGGTCGGCACCGTACGTGACCGCGTCCCGGGGCAGGGAGGGGCGTTCGCGGTCCAGGTAGGTGTCGAGGGTCACGCCGCCGTGGATCCGCACGCCGGGGAAGGCGGCGGCACCGAAGACGTGGTCGAAGTGGCCGTGGGTGAGCGCGATGTCGGTCACAGGGCGCCCGGTGAGGGCGGTGATCTGCTTGCGCAGCTGAGCGCCCTCCGCGAGGGTGGAGCCGGTGTCGATCACGAGGACGCCGTCGTCACCGGTCACGACGCCGATGGTCACGTCGAGGAAGGGCAGCCGCCGCCGGGCCACCCCGGGGGCAAGACGCTCCCAGCCGTCGGTAGTCACGCGGCGACCGTATCGGGCCGCCCTTGCCGGGGCCTTGCTACCGCGCCGTACACTGGCTGCGGGGAAGCTGGCACTCCTCCGACATGAGTGCCAGGGTGACGGGTGAGAAAGTCTGGAGGTGTGCGCTGGTGCTCAGCGAACGTCGGCTCGAAGTGTTGCGCGCCATCGTCCAGGACTACGTGGGTACGGAGGAGCCGGTGGGCTCCAAGGCGCTCACGGAGCGGCACAGCCTCGGGGTGTCGCCCGCCACGGTCCGTAACGACATGGCGGTGCTGGAGGACGAGGGCTATATCCACCAGCCCCACACCAGCGCGGGCCGGGTCCCCACCGACAAGGGCTATCGGCTCTTCGTCGACAAGCTCGCGGGCGTCAAGCCGCTGTCGACGGCGGAGCGGCGGGCGATCCAGAACTTCCTGGACAGCGCTGTCGATCTTGACGACGTCGTGGGCCGCACGGTGCGGCTGCTGGCGCAGCTGACCCGGCAGGTCGCGGTGGTGCAGTACCCGTCGCTGACCCGTTCCACCGTCCGTCATGTCGAGCTGCTCGCGCTGGCTCCGGCCCGCATCATGCTCGTACTGATCACGGACACCGGACGGGTCGAGCAGCGGCTGGTGGACTGCCCGGCGCCGGTCGGCGAGACGGTGCTGGCTGATCTGCGGGCCCGGCTGAACAGCCGGGTGGTGGGCCGCCGTTTCGCGGATGTGCCGCCTCTGGTGCAGGATCTGCCGGAGGGCTTCGAGCAGGACGACCGGCCGGCCGTCTCGATCGTGCTCGCCACCCTGCTGGAGACGCTGGTCGAGGAGACCGAGGAGCGGATCATGCTCGGCGGCACCGCGAACCTGACCCGCTTCAACCACGATTTCCCGCTGACGATCCGTCCCGTGCTCGAAGCACTCGAGGAGCAGATGGTGCTCCTGAAGCTGCTCGGCGAGGCCAAGGACTCGGGCATGACCGTGCGAATCGGTCACGAGAACTTCCATGAGGGCCTGAACTCCACATCGGTGGTCGCCGTCGGCTACGGTTCGGGCGACGAGGCGGTGGCAAAACTCGGCGTGGTCGGACCGACCCGCATGGACTACCCCGGAACGATGGGAGCGGTACGCGCAGTGGCACGTTACGTCGGACAGATCCTGGCGGAGTCGTAAGTGGCGACGGACTACTACGCCGTCCTGGGTGTGCGCCGCGACGCGGGCCAGGACGAGATCAAGAAGGCATTCCGCCGGCTCGCGCGCGAACTGCACCCGGACGTCAATCCGGATCCGAAGACCCAGGAGCGGTTCAAGGAGATCAACGCCGCTTACGAGGTGCTCTCCGACCCGCAGAAGAAGCAGGTCTACGACCTCGGCGGCGACCCCCTGTCGGCGACCGGCGGTGCCGGCGCGGGCGGTGCGGGCGGCTTCGGCGCGGGCTTCGGCAACTTCAGCGACATCATGGACGCCTTCTTCGGGCAGCAGTCGCAGCGCGGGCCGCGCTCGCGGACCCGGCGCGGCCAGGACGCGATGATCCGGCTGGAGATCGAGCTCGACGAGGCGGCCTTCGGCACCACCAAGGACATCCAGGTCGACACGGCTGTGACGTGCGGCACGTGTGCCGGCGAAGGCGCGGCTCCGGGCACCTCGGCGCAGACCTGCGACATGTGCCGCGGCCGCGGTGAGGTCTCCCAGGTCACCCGGTCCTTCCTCGGCCAGGTCATGACCTCGCGGCCCTGCCCGCAGTGCCAGGGCTTCGGGACCGTCGTGCCCACGCCGTGCCCCGAGTGCGCGGGCGACGGCCGGGTCAGGTCGCGCAGGACCCTCACGGTCAAGATCCCGGCCGGCGTCGACAACGGGACGCGGATCCAGCTCGCCGGTGAGGGCGAGGTCGGCCCCGGCGGCGGTCCGGCGGGCGACCTGTACGTCGAGATCCGCGAGCTGCCGCACCCGGTCTTCCAGCGGCGCGGCGACGACCTCCACTGCACGGTCACCCTGCCCATGACGGCCGCCGCGCTCGGCACGAAGTGCCCCCTGGAGACCCTGGACGGCCTGGAGGAGGTCGACATCCGGCCCGGCACCCAGTCCGGCCAGTCGATCCCGCTCCACCAGCGCGGCATCACCCACCTGAGGGGCGGCGGGCGCGGCGATCTGATCGTCCACGTCGAGGTCATGACCCCGAGCAAGCTCGACCCCGACCAGGAGGAGGTGCTGCGGCGCCTGGCGAAGCTGCGCGGCGAGGAGCGGCCGCTCGGCCAATTCCAGCCCGGGCAGCAGGGGTTGTTCTCGCGGCTCAAGGACGCGTTCAACGGCCGGTAGCGGTTCCGGTCCGGCCGGTGGTGGCAGGGGGCGGGGTGCGGCAAAACGCCCCGCCCTCCGCCATGAAACGATGGCCTCATGCCAGCGCTGACCGAGCTTTCCGCGTACCCCATCGTCCAGGCGCCCATGGCCGGCGGTGCGTCGAACCCGACGCTCGCCGCCGCCGTGAGCGACGCCGGAGGGCTCGGCTTCCTGGCCGCCGGGTACAAGACGCCGGCGGCGATGTACGAGGAGATCAAGCAGGTCCGCAGCCTGACCTCGAATCCGTTCGGCATGAATCTCTTCATGCCGCAGCCCGCGACCGCCGACCGCTCCGCCGTCGAGTGCTACGCCGAGCAGTTGGCCGGTGAGGCCGCCTGGTACGACACCCCGCTGGGCGACCCGGACTCCGGCAGCGACGACGCGTACGACGCCAAGCTGGCGATACTCCTCGACAACCCGGTGCCGGTGGTGAGCTTCACCTTCGGCTGCCCGGACCGCGACACGCTGGACGCGCTGGCGGACGTCGGCACGGTCACCGTGGTCACCGTCACCTCGGCCGCCGAGGCGCTGGCCGCGCAGTACGCGGGCGCGGGCGCGGTGTGCGTTCAGGGCGTCGAGGCCGGCGGCCACCAGGGCACCCACCGCGACGACCCCGAGCTGGACGGCGCCGGGGTGGGGCTGCTGGCGCTGGTGCCGCAGGTGCGTGAGGCGGTGCAGCTGCCGGTGATCGCGGCGGGCGGGCTGATGCGCGGCGACCAGATCGCCTCGGTGCTGGCCGTCGGCGCGGACGCGGCGCAGCTCGGCACGGCGTTTCTGGTGACCCCGGAATCGGGGGCCAACGCCCTGCACAAGCGGGCCGTCACCGACCCCGTCTTCACCCACACCGAGCTCACCCGGGCCTTCTCCGGCCGTCCCGCCCGCGGCCTGGTCAACCGCTTCATGCGCGAGCACGGCCGGTACGCCCCCGCCGCCTACCCGCAGGTCCACCACCTCACCTCGCCGCTGCGGAAGGCCGCGGCGGTCGCCGGTGACGTGCAGGCCATGGCCCTGTGGGCGGGCCAGGGACACCGCCTCGCCCGGGACCTCCCGGCGGCCCGCCTGGTCGAGCTCCTGGTCTCCGAATGCGACGCCGCCCGTGGCGCGATGGCCGCCAGGACCGGTTCCGGGAGCGCCCTGTGACCGCCCCGGTCTTCATCGTCGGCCCCGAGCAGCCGCTCGCCGTCGGGCGGATCGTGCTGTCCGGCACCGAGGGCCGCCACGCGGTCTCCGTACGGCGGCTGCGGGCCGGCGAGGACATCGTGCTGACCGACGGCGCGGGCACGGGTGCGTACGGCCGCGTCGCGGCGGCCGAGGGCAAGGACCACCTCGAGGTCGACGTGACACAGGTCAGGGCCGAGCCCGCCCCCCGCCCCCGGATCACCGTCGTCCAGGCCCTCCCCAAGGGCGACCGGGGCGAGCTGGCGGTCGAGACGATGACCGAGACCGGCGTCGACGCGATCGTGCCCTGGGCCGCCGCCCGCTGCGTCACCCAGTGGCGGGCCGAGCGCGGCGCCAAGGCCCTCGCCAAGTGGCGCTCCACCGCCCGCGAGGCCGCCAAGCAGTCCCGCCGCCTCCGGTTCCCCGACGTGGCCGACCTCATGACGACCCGTCAGGTCGCCGACCTCCTCGGCGCCGCAGCCTTCGCCGCCGTCCTCCACGAGGAGGGCTCGCAACCGCTCGCCGCCGCCGCCCTCCCGGACGACGGCGACATCGTCCTCGTCGTCGGCCCCGAAGGCGGCGTCGCCCCGGACGAGCTCGACGCCTTCGCCACCGCCGGCGCCAAGCCGTACCGGCTCGGCCCGACCGTGCTGCGCACGTCCACGGCGGGGGTCGCGGCGACGGCACTGCTGCTGGGGCGGACCGGGCGCTGGGGCTGACAGTGACCGCAAAGTGATCGTGCAGGCCGTCGCCGCTGGTTAGGGTGACGACGTGACGCAGCCCTCGTACCTCCGCTTTCCGCACCTGCACGGCGATTTGATCACCTTCACGGCCGAGGACGACGTCTGGGCGGCGCCGCTCGACGGCGTCGGCCGCGCGTGGCGTGTCAGTGCCGACAACGTTCCGGTCGACCATCCCCGGATTTCGCCGGACGGGGAGTGGATCGCGTGGACGTCGACGCGGGACGGGGCGCCGGAGGTGCATGTCGCGCCGGTGGACGGGGGACCGTCGAAGCGGCTGACGCACTGGGGGAGTTGGAAGACCTCGGTGCGGGGGTGGACGGCCGCGGGCGAGGTCGTGGCGATCACGACGTACGGTCAGGCGTCGCTGCGGCGGAGCTGGGCGCGGTCGGTGCCGCTGGACGGCGGGCCGGCGCCGACGCTGCCGTTCGGGCCGGTGGGGGACCTGGCGTACGGGCCCGAGGGCGCGGTGCTGCTGCAGTCGGTGGCGATGAGCCGCGAGGCGGCGGCGTGGAAGCGCTACCGGGGCGGGGCGGCGGGCAAACTGTGGCTGCGGGCGGCGGAGGACGCGGACTTCGAGCGGGTGCACGCCGGGCTGGACGGCAACCTGGAGTGCCCGCTGTGGGTCGGGGACCGGATCGCCTTCCTGTCGGACCATGAGGGCGTCGGGGCGCTCTACTCCAGCCTTGCCGACGGCTCCGACCTGCGCCGGCACACCCCCGTCGACCGCTTCTACGCCCGGCACGCGTCCACGGACGGGGCCAGGGTCGCGTACGTGTCCGGGGGCGAGCTGTACGTCCTCGACGACCTGGAGGGCGCCGAGCCCCGCCCGCTCGCCCTCCGGCTGGGCGGCCAGCGCACCGACCTGCAGCCGCACCCGGTCCGGGCCGCGCACCACCTCGGCGACGCCCGCCCCGACCACACCGGGCGCGGCAGCGCGGTCGAGGTGCGCGGCACCACGCACTGGGTGACACATCGCGGCGGCCCGGCGCGGGCGCTGGCGGCGGAGCCGGGGGTGCGGACGCGGCTGCCGAGGGTGTTCGGCGGCGAGGGCGACCAGCAGGTGGTGTGGGTGACCGACGCGGAGGGCGAGGACGCCCTGGAGGTCGCCCCGGCGGCAGGGCCGACGGCAGGACCGGGGCCCGGCGCGGCGCCGCGCCGGCTGGCGGCGGGGCGGCTCGGCCGCGTACTCGGGCTCACCGTCTCGCCCGACGGGCACCGGATCGCGGTGGCCTCACACGACGGGCGGATCCTGCTGGTCGAGACCCAGACCGGAGAGGTCAGGACGGTCGCCACCAGCGAACACGGCAACGCCGACGGCCTCGCCTTCTCGCCCGACTCGGCCTGGCTCGCCTGGTCGCACCCCGGCCCGGCGCCGCTGCGCAGCCTCAAGCTCGCCGCCACGGCCGACCTCACCACGATCGACGCGACCCCGCTGCGCTTCAACGACTTCTCGCCCGCCTTCACCTCCGACGGCAAGCACCTCGCCTTCCTGTCCGAGCGCGCCTTCGACCCGATCTACGACGAGCACGTCTTCGACCTGGCCTTCCTCGGCGCCTGCCGCCCGCACCTGATCACGCTGGCCGCCACCACGCCGTCCCCCTTCGGCCCGCAGCGGCACGGCCGCCCGGTCGACCCGTCGGCCGACGACAAGCCGGCGGACGACGGCGCGAAGAAGAAGGACGACGGGGGTTCGTCGACCGCCTCGCCCGCGCCCGCCACCAAGGTCGACGCCGAGGGCCTCGCCGACCGCATCGTGCCCTTCCCGGTCGAGGCCGCCCGCTACTCGACGCTGCGCGCCGCCAAGGACGGTGTGCTGTGGCTGCGGCACCCACTGCGCGGCGTCCTCGGCGCGGGCCTCGCGACGCCCGACGCGGAGCCGCCCGCCACCACCCTGGAGCGGTACGACCTCAAGCAGCTGCGGATCGAGGAAATCGCCGACGACGCCGACGACTTCTCCGTCAGCGGCGACGGCAACAAGGTGCTGATCGGCTCCGGCCACCGGCTGCGGGTCGCCTCCGCCGACCACAAGTCCACGCCCTCCGAGGACGACTCCGACTCCAACGTCACCGTCGACCTGTCGCGGATCCGCCTCACCGTCCATCCCCAGGCCGAATGGCGCCAGATGTACGACGAGGCGCACCGCCTCATGCGCGACAACTTCTGGCGCGAGGACATGGGCGGCGTCGACTGGGACGGCGTGCGGGAGCGCTACCGGCCGGTGCTGGAGCGGGTCGCCACCCATGACGACCTCGTGGACCTGCTCTGGGAGGTCGCCGGCGAGCTCGGCACCTCGCACGCGTACGTCATGCCGCACGGCGGGCCCGGCGACTCCCTGCACCGGCAGGGCCTCCTCGGCGCCGACATCTCCCGTGACACGGAGGGCGTCTGGCGCGTCGACCGCGTCCTGCCCTCCGAGACGTCCGACCCCCGTGCCCGCTCCCCGCTCGCCGCGCCCGGCGTCGCCGTCCGGGCCGGGGACGCCGTCCTCGCCGTGGACGGCCGCCCCGTCGACCCCGTCGCCGGCCCCGGACCGCTGCTCATCGGGACCGCCCGCAAGCCGGTCGAGCTGACCGTCGGCACCGATGCGGGCGTACGGCACGTCGTCGTCGTACCCGTCGCCGACGAGGAGCCGCTGCGGTACCACGACTGGGTCGCCGGGCGACGCGCGTACGTCCACGAGCGCTCGGGCGGCCGCCTGGGCTACCTCCACGTCCCCGACATGGTCGGCTCCGGCTGGGCCCAGCTCCACCGCGACCTCCGCGTCGAGGTCGCCCGGGAAGGTCTCGTCGTCGACGTCCGCGAGAACCGCGGCGGCCACACCTCGCAGCTCGTGGTGGAGAAGCTCGCCCGCCGCATCGTCGGCTGGGACCTCCCGCGCGGGCTCCCCGCCCTGAGCTACCCCATGGACGCCCCGCGCGGTCCCGTCGTCGCCGTCGCCAACGAGCACTCCGGGTCCGACGGCGACATCGTCAACGCCGCCATCAAGGCGCTCGGCATCGGCCCCGTCGTCGGCACCCGTACGTGGGGCGGCGTCATCGGCATCGACTCCCGCTATCACCTCGTCGACGGCACGCTCGTCACCCAGCCCAAGTACGCCTTCTGGCTCGAGGGCCAGGGCTGGGACGTCGAGAACCACGGCGTCGACCCCGACATCGAGGTCCTCCACACCCCCCAGGACTGGGCCGCCGGCCGCGACCCCCAACTCGACACGGCCATCGCCGTGGCCCTCGACGCCCTGACCGAACACCCCGCCAAGACCCCGCCCCCGCTGCCGTAACAGGGCCCGTGGCGGGGCGGGTTCACTCCGCCGGCCCGCCGCTTCTCCCCGCGGGGCGTTACCCAGCAAGGGGCGCCGCCAGGTTTAGGTATACCGATCTTTTGGCGGCCGCAGGCAGGGCACCGCAGGGCTCGGGGAGACTCGGAGGGTGCCCGAGGCAATGGAGCTCGACCACGACCGTGCGGTGGATATCGCGGGGCTGTTGCGGGATGCCCGGTTTGTGACGATCACCGGGATGGCGGGAGTCGGCAAGACCAGGCTGGCCGCCGAGGTGGCGAGGCACGCCGGGCTGCCGACGTTCGGGCGGGATCTGACGGAGTGCCGGGTGCCGGGGTTGTTGCCGCAGGCGGTGGCGGGGGTGCTGGAGCTGGCGCGGTACACGGATCTGCCGCCGGCGGAGGCGCTGGCGCGGGCGCTGACGAACCGGGAGGCGGTGCTGGTCCTGGACACGTGTGAGCATCTGACCACCGCGTGCGGCGAGTTGGCGGAGTATCTGCTCGACGCCGCGCCGGGGCTGCGGATCATGGCCACCAGTCGCAGGGCGATCGGGGCGGAGGGGGAGCGGGTCGTACGGCTGCGCCCGCTGCGGCAGGACCGGGCGGTGCGGTTGCTGATGCGGCGGGCGGCGGCGTACGGGGCGGTGTTGCCGGACTACATGGCGGCCCGGGTCTGCGCGTACCTGGACGGGGATCCGCTGAGTGTCGAGCTGGCCGCGCGCCGGCTGCGGCACATGTCGGGCAAGCGGCTGTCGGAGCGGCTGAGCGTGCCGGGGGCGCGGTTCGCGCTGCTGACCGACGGGCCGACGGAGCCGTTGCGGCATCACACGTGCCGGGCGGCGATCGGCTGGAGCCATGAGCTGTGCACGCGGGAGGAACGGCTGCTCTGGGCGCAGTTGTCGGCGTTCCCGGGGGAGTTCGGCGCGGAGCAGGCCGAGCGGCTGTTTCCCGGCGGGGCGCAGTGCACGGACCTCGAGGCGGCGTCGGTGCTGATCCGGGGGCCTGACGGCGGGCTGCTGCTGCCGCTCGGCCACCGCGAGTACGGCGCCGACTGGCTGGCACAGCTGGGCTAGGCTGCGCAGCGTCAAGCGTAGAGCCAATGAGAGGTGCGGCACCGTGGCGGGAGAACCGCAGGCCGACTGCCTGTTCTGCAAGATCGTGGAGGGCAGCATCCCCGCGACTGTCGTACGGGAGACCGAGACCACGGTCGCCTTCCGCGACATAAACCCCCAGGCCCCCACGCACGTCCTGGTCATCCCCAAGGCGCACTACAAAGACGCGGCCACCCTCGCGGCCGCCGATCCGCAGCTCACCGCGGACGTGCTGCGCGAGACGGCCGAGGTCGCGGCCGAGGACAAGGTCGACGCGACGGGCTACCGGGTGGTCTTCAACACCGGCGCCGGCGCCGGGCAGACCGTCTTCCACGCGCACGCGCACGTCCTGGGCGGGCGCGGCCTGGAATGGCCCCCGGGATAGCCGAGCAGATCGAGCAGATCGAGTAGATGTCGTAGATGTCATCACGTGAACTCGTCGTGCTCGGCACGGCAAGCCAGGTCCCGACCCGGCATCGCAACCACAACGGCTACTTCCTGCGCTGGGACACCGAGGGAATCCTCTTCGACCCCGGCGAGGGCACCCAGCGGCAGATGCTGCGCGCCGGGGTGGCGGCCCACGACCTGACCAGGCTGTGCGTCACCCACTTCCACGGCGACCACAGCCTGGGCCTGGCCGGGGTGATCCAGCGGATCAACCTCGACCGGGTCCCGCACCCGGTCACCGCCCACTTCCCGGCCAGCGGGCAGCGCTTCTTCGACCGGCTGCGCTACGCGACGGCGTACCGCGAGTCGGTGAAGCTGAACGAGGAGCCGGTGCGCGCCGACGGGGTCATCGCCCGCACCCCCGCCTTCCGCCTGGAGGCCCGGAAGCTGTCGCACCCCGTCGAGTCGTACGGCTACCGCGTGGTCGAGCCGGACGGCCGCCGCATGCTGCCCGAGCGGCTGGCGGCGCACGGGATCAGCGGCCCGGCGATCGGCCGGCTCCAGCGCGAGGGCGCCGTCGGCGGCGTCACCCTGGAGGAGGTCAGCGAGCCGCGCCGCGGCCAGCGTTTCGCCTTCGTCATGGACACCCGGCTGTGCGACGGGGTGTACGCGCTCGCCGAGGGCGCCGACCTGCTGGTCATCGAGTCGACCTTCCTGGACGAGGACGCGGAACTCGCCGCCGAACACGGTCACCTGACCGCCGGTCAGGCAGCCCGTGTGGCCGCAGACTCGGGCGTACGGCACCTGGTCCTCACCCACTTCTCGCAGCGCTACACCGACCCGGCCGACTTCGAGTGCCAGGCGCGCGACGCCGGCTACGAGGGCGAGCTCACCGTGGCGGAGGACCTGGGCCGGGTGTCCGTGCCCAAGCGGGTAACGTAGACCCCTATGTCGATCCCCAAGGCAGAGCTCCACCTGCACATCGAAGGCACCCTCGAGCCCGAGCTCGCCTTCGCCCTCGCCGCGCGCAACGGCGTCGAGCTGCCCTACGCCACCACCGAGGAGCTGCGCCGCGCGTACTCCTTCTCGGACCTGCAGTCCTTCCTGGACCTGTACTACGCCCTGATGGCCGTGCTGCGCACCGAGCAGGACTTCGCCGACCTCGCGGACGCGTATCTGGCCCGGGCCGCCGAGCAGGGCGTACGGCACGCCGAGATCTTCTTCGACCCGCAGGCGCACACCGCGCGTGGCATCGGGATCGGCACCGTCATCGAGGGCCTGGCCCGCGCCCTGGACAGCAGCGAGGAGCGGCACGGCATCAGCACGCGGCTGATCATGTGCTTCCTGCGCGACGAGTCCGCGGAGTCGGCGATGGAGACCTTCGAGGCGGCCCGCCCCTTCTTCGGCTGCATCTCGGCGGTCGGCCTGGACTCCGCCGAGGTCGGCAACCCGCCGTCGAAGTTCCGGGAGGTGTACGCGGCTGCCGCCGAGGCCGGGCTGCACCGGGTCGCCCACGCCGGCGAGGAGGGCCCGCCGGCCTACATCCGGGAGGCCCTGGACCTCCTCGGCGTCGAGCGTGTCGACCACGGCATCCGCTGTATGGAGGACCCGGCCCTGGTCGAGCGTCTGGTCCGCGACCAGGTGCCGCTGACCGTCTGCCCGCTCTCCAACGTCCGGCTCCGCTGCGTCGACACCCTCGCCGACCACCCGCTGCCGGCGATGCTGGACGCCGGCCTCCTCGTCACCGTCAACTCCGACGACCCGGCCTACTTCGGCGGCTACGCGGGCGACAACTTCGACGCCGTACGGGACGCCCTCCCGCTGGACGCCGACGCCCTGCGGACGCTTGCCCGCAACTCCTTCCGAGCCTCGTTCCTGGACGACGCCGCCCGTGCGGCCTACCTCGCCGAGGTGGAGGCGTACGAGTTCGGCTGAATGGGGCATTCCGTGCAACCCCCGACACAGGTGAGATGTCTGGACCAGTGAGAGGCGGAGGGAACGGCAGACGTTCCTGACCACTTCGCCTCGACATCACACCCACGGGGAGAAGACATGACGAAGAACATCCGCACGCGCACCCGCGGCCGCCTGGCGATCGCCCTCGCGGCCGCCTCGGTCACCGCCGTCACGATGGGCACGACGGCAGCGTCCGGCGCCACGCCGAGGGTGGCGCAGGCCCAGGCCCAGGAGACCAAGCAGATCGCGTCCTCGCAACTCGGCCAGGACTACAAGATCACCCTCACGGCTCTGCACTCCACGACCGACCAGTACGCCGCCTCGGTGCGGCTCCAGGTCTTCGTGCCCAGCGGCAGCACCTGGAAGGAGAGCGACCGCGTCACCGTCGGGGACGTGGACGGCTGGTACTGGTACCCGCTGGGCGGCAAGGGCGCGGTCTGCGAGTTCTCCACCGCCGGCACCGAGCCCGCGCCGATCGCGGTGAGCCTGCTGATCACCCCGTCCATCGGCTGCTCCGACGCCGTCCACTACGAGATCAGGAACGGCAAGGTGTTCGCGGCCTGATTCCGGGAATGTCCCGGCGGTGGCGGCGTCCGGAAGCCGTCACCGCCGGGAATCGTTAGCCTCGTGCTGTCCCATTCCTCTGACGCAAGGGATTCCCGGGGTGGACGACAATCCGGTCCTCGATCCGCTCGCCGCGGTCCGCGCAGGCGGCGATCCGGCGACCGACGTGTATCTGACCGGGACCGTCTTCCTGGACATCATCTTCACCGGGCTCGACAGCGCGCCCGTGCGCGGCACCGAGTCGTGGGCGCGCGGCATGGGCTCCAGCCCCGGCGGCATCGCCAACATGGCCACCGCCCTGGCCCGCCTGGGCCTGCACACCTCGCTGGCGGCGGCCTTCGGCGACGACATGTACGGCGACTACTGCTGGGACAGTCTCGCCGACGGTGAGGGCATCGACCTGGGGCTGTCCCGGAGGATCCCCGGCTGGCACTCGCCGGTCACCGTCTCCATGGCGTACGAGGGCGAGCGCACGATGGTCAGCCACGGCCACGAGGCGCCGCCCCCCGAGGAGGCGACACCGGAATGCCCGCCGAGCTCGCGGGCCTGTGTCGCCTCGCTCGTCCCGGCCGCGCCCCGCCAGGAGTGGATCGGGCACGCCGCCCGCAAGGGCAGCCGGGTCTTCGCCGACGTCGGCTGGGACGACTCCGGCCGCTGGGACCCCGCCGACCTCGCTGACCTGGAGCACTGCGAGGCCTTCCTCCCCAACGCCACCGAGGCCATGCACTACACCCGCACCAGCAGCCCCCGCGAGGCCGCCCGCAAGCTCGCCGAGCTGGTGCCGCTGGCGGTGGTCACCCTCGGCTCGGAGGGCGCGTACGCCGTCGACTCCGCGCGCGGCGAGACCGCCGAGGTCCCCGCCCTGTCCGTCGAGGCCCTCGACCCCACAGGGGCCGGGGACGTCTTCGTCGCCGGCTTCGTCACCGGCACCCTCGCCGACTGGCCGCTGGCGGAGCGTCTCTCCTTCGCCTGCCTGACGGCCGCCCTCTCCGTCCAGGAGTTCGGCGGCTCGCTCTCCGCCCCCGGCTGGATCGAGATCGCCCGCTGGTGGCAGCACGCCAAGGCCTACGACGACCAGGACCGCGCCGCGCTGCGCCGCTACGCCTTCCTGGACGACCTCCTCCCGTCCGGCACCCGGCGCTGGCCCCTGCGCCGCGCGGTTCCGACGATCGGCTTCCGTCAGCAGCCGTAAATCCCTCGGACCCGGGGCGGCAGCGTCGTACCCTTGGCACCAAAGGCCTCACGGGCGATTCGATCAGCGGAAGGCGGGATGAGCAGGCCTAGAGCCGGCCCATGACTCAGACACCGACAACGCAGCAACCACAGGCGCGCGCCCATTTCGTCGTACCGGCCAAGCACCCCATGGTGACCGTGCTGGGATCGCGAGACGCGCTCCTTCGCGTGATCGAGAGGGCGTTCCCGGCCGTCGACATCCATGTCCGGGGGAATGAGGTCAGCGCGACCGGCGACCCGGCAGAGGTCGCACTGGTCCAGCGGCTTTTCGACGAGATGATGCTGGTGCTCCGCACCGGCCAGCCGATGACGGAGGACGCAGTGGAGCGGTCTATCGCCATGCTCCGGCAGGACAGCGGTCCGGACGGGCTGGAGGAGACCCCTTCCCAGGTCCTCACCCAGAACATCCTGTCCAACCGGGGCCGCACCATCCGGCCCAAGACGCTCAACCAGAAGCGTTACGTCGACGCCATCGACAAGCACACCATCGTCTTCGGCATCGGCCCGGCCGGCACCGGCAAGACCTACCTCGCCATGGCCAAGGCCGTCCAGGCCCTGCAGTCCAAGCAGGTCAACCGGATCATCCTCACCCGCCCGGCCGTCGAGGCCGGCGAGCGGCTCGGCTTCCTGCCGGGCACGCTCTACGAGAAGATCGACCCGTACCTGCGCCCGCTCTACGACGCGCTGCACGACATGATCGACCCCGACTCCATCCCCCGGCTGATGGCCGCCGGGACGATCGAGGTCGCCCCGCTGGCGTATATGCGTGGCCGGACCCTCAACGACGCCTTCATCATCCTCGACGAGGCGCAGAACACCAGCGCCGAGCAGATGAAGATGTTCCTGACCCGGCTCGGCTTCGATTCGAAGATCGTCATCACGGGTGACGTCACCCAGATCGACCTTCCCGGCGGCGGTACGAAGAGCGGGCTGAAGCAGGTCGTCGACATCCTGGAGGGCGTCGAGGACGTTCACTTCTCGCGTCTGACGAGCAGCGATGTCGTACGCCATAAGCTGGTCGCGCGCATCGTGGACGCCTACGAGCGCTACGACGACCAAAACGGCAGCAACAACGGCAACGCCGGCAACCGAAAGTAGCCACGCAAGCACTATGGCGATCGACGTCAACAACGAGTCCGGCTGGGAGCTCGACGAGCAGGCGGTGCTCGACATCGCGCGCTACGCCATCCAGCACATGCGCATCCACCCGCTCTCCGAGCTCTCCGTCATCGCGGTCGACGCCGCCGCCATGGAGCAGCTGCACATCCAATGGATGGACGAGCCGGGCCCGACCGACGTCATGTCCTTCCCGATGGACGAACTGCGTCCCGGGAAGGACGACGAGGAGCCCCCGCAGGGCCTGCTCGGCGACATCGTGCTCTGCCCGGAGGTCGCGAAGCGGCAGGGCGAGGAGGCCGTCACCAAGCACTCCATGGACGAGGAGCTGCAACTCCTCACCGTCCACGGTGTGCTGCACCTCCTGGGCTACGACCACGAGGAGCAGGACGAGAAGACCGAGATGTTCGGCCTTCAGAAGGCCATCCTCGACGGCTGGCGCGCCGAACGAGGCCTCACCGGGCCCTCCCCGGCCCCGACCACCACCCACTGACGGCTGACGGCCACCAATGATCGTTTACGCCGTCCTGCTGGTCGTCGTCGCCTGGCTCGCCGCCTGCGCCGAGACCGGCCTCGCCCGCGTCTCCCGCTTCCGCGCCGAAGCCGCCGTCCGCGGCGGCCGGCGCGGCGGCGACAAACTCCTCGCCATCACCGCCGACCCGACCCGCTACCTCAACGTCGCGCTGCTGGTCCGCATCACCTGCGAGACCTCCGCCGCCGTCCTGGTCACCGTCGTCTGCGTACGCCACTTCGACCACACCTGGCAGGCCCTCGCCGTCGCCATCGGCGTCATGGTCCTCGTCAGTTACGTCGCCATCGGCGTCTCCCCGCGCACCATCGGCCGCCAGCACCCGCTGAACACGGCCACCGCCGCCGCGTACGTCCTGCTCCCGCTGGCCCGCATCATGGGCCCCATCCCCAAGCTGCTGATCCTGCTGGGCAACGCCGTCACCCCCGGCAAGGGCTTCCGCCAGGGCCCGTTCGCCAGCGAGGCCGAACTGCGTGCCATGGTCGACCTCGCCGAGTCCGAGTCCCTCATCGAGGACGAGGAGCGGCGCATGGTCCACTCAGTCTTCGAGCTCGGCGACACCCTCGTACGCGAAGTCATGGTCCCGCGCACCGAACTGGTCTCCATCGAGCGCTACAAGACCATCCGCCAGGCCATGACCCTCGCCCTGCGCTCCGGCTTCTCCCGGATCCCGGTCACCGGCGAGTCCGACGACGACATCGTCGGCATCGTCTACCTGAAGGACCTCGCCCGCCGCGTCCACATCAACCGCGAGTCCGAGTCCGATCCGGTGTCGTCGGTCATGCGTCCCGCCGCCTTCGTCCCCGACACGAAGAACGCCGGCGACCTGCTGCGCGAAATGCAGCAGCAGCGCAATCACGTCGCCGTCGTCATCGACGAATACGGCGGCACCGCCGGCATCGTCACCATCGAGGACATCCTCGAGGAGATCGTCGGCGAGATCACCGACGAGTACGACCGCGAACTCCCGCCCATCGAGGACCTCGGCGACGGCAGATACCGCGTCACGTCGCGGCTCGACCTCGGCGACCTCGGCGAGCTGTACGGCATCGACCTCGACGACGAAGACGTCGAAACGGTCGGCGGGTTGCTGGCCAAGACCCTGGGCCGCGTGCCCATCCCGGGGGCATCGACCGTCGTCCCCCTGCCCGAGGACCAGTCGTACCCCGACCGGCCGGCCGGGCTCCGCCTCACCGCCGAGACGGTCGCCGGGCGCCGGAACCGCATCGGCGCGGTTCTGGTCGAGCCGGTCAAGGCCGAGGCGGACGAGGAACCGTCAGGCCAGGACTAGTGCCGCGCCCGGCAGCGTTCGCCCGCAAGCGAGGTGTCCTGGTGCGGTCAGCTGCAAGGCGCCGGATCGCGCTCGTACTGGGCCGTACTTGCGTGATTCGGCAACGCCGCAGATGGCCGTGCCAGGGCGGCGAGCGGGGCAAACGTTGCCGGGCGCGGCACTAGCTTCTGATGCTCCGGCTGAGCCAGGGACTGAGCGTGTTGCGCAGGACCGGTTCCCGGTAGGTCTCATCGCCTGGCACCGGTACGTTGAGCCAGCAGCCGGGCGGGAAGAACCGCCCCTTCACATAGGCCAGTCCGCCGTACACGGAGCGCAGGAAGGCCGGCACGGCGTCGCGCGGCACGTCCATGAACTCGACCCCGTCGACGGTGATCTTCGCGTCGTCCTCCGGGAAGACCTGCACGGTGACGGCCGGCGAGCCGCCCAGCTCCACGTAGGCCTCGTGCGGCAGCGAGCCGTCCGGGTCCAGGACCGCGAACGCCCCGGCCGAGGTACGGCGGGAGGTCTGGTCGGCGCCGATGTCGTCGGTGACGGTCATGTCGAGGTGGTACTCGTGCGCGATCTCACGGATCACCGTGACGGCGGCCTCGGTCGTCGGCAGATGCGGATGTCCCATCGGGCGTGGACCCCCCCTGTCGTCGTCGGAGCTGCCGGGTCCTCGATGCCGAGGAGCCGCGTTGGGATCATGGCATATCGCTGCGCGCCGCGTCCGGACCGGGGACCTGCCGGGGACCGGTGGACGCGGCGCCGCTGCACGGGAGTTGGTCAGGCCGTACGGGTACGGCGGCTGAGCCCCACGGCGACCAGTACGGCCACCACCGCGACCACACCGGCGTCGACGCCGACCGCGAGGCGGATGCCGGAGAGGAGGTCGCTGCGGGTGGCGGCCAGGGCGCTCAGCAGGGGGATGCCGATGGTGATGCCGACCTGCTGGGAGCTGGTCACGAGGCCGGTGGCCAGGCCCTGTTCGTCGTTGGGGAGACCGGAGGTGGCGGTGAGGCCGTAGGAGACGATCGCCCAGAGGTGGCCGACGCAGGCGACGGTGATGGCGACGAGGGCGAGCCAGGTGCCGGAGGGGCCGGTGCCCAGGAGCACGAGGGGCGCGGTGAGGGCCGCCTGGAGGACGAGGCCGCCGACGAGGGTCGTACGGACGCCGAAGCGGCCGATGACGCGGGCGGCGGTCATGCCGGTGACGGCGGCGGCCAGGCCCTGGACGCCGAACACGAGGCCGGTCTGGAAGGACGAGAGGCCACGCACCTCCTGGAGGTAGAGGGTGGTCATGAAGACGACCGTGCTCATCATGGAGAAGGTCGTGATGCCGGCCAGATTGCCCCAGGCCACAGTCGGCCGCCGGAGCATCTTGAGGGACACCATCGGTTCGGCCGCCCGGGACTCCACGACCACGAAGGCGATGAGCAGGGCCGGCCCCGCGATCAGCGTGACGATGACGTCCGCGCCGCCGAAGCCGCGCTGGGCGGCGGAGGACAGGGCGTAGATCAGGGCGAGGAGCCCGCCGGTGACGGTGATCGCGCCGGGGATGTCGACCCGCGGGCGCAGCGGGTGCCGGGACTCGGCGAGCAGGCCGGGCGCGGCGGCCAGGACGACGGCGCCCGCGATGCCGAGCAGCGCCATGGTGGAACGCCAGCCGAAGGCGTCGGTCATGGCGCCGCCGAGGACGACGCCGATGGTGAAGCCGAGCGAGAGCAGCGTGCCGCTGATGCCCAGCGCGCGCTCGCGCTGCGGTCCCTCGGGGAAGGTCGTGGTGAGCAGCGACATGCCGGTCGGCACGATCACGGCCGCGCCCAGTCCCTGCACGGCGCGGGCGGCCAGGAAGACCGCCGGGGACCAGGCGAGCGTGGCCAGGACGGAGGCGACGGCGAACAGGGCGAGGCCGGAGAGGAAGAGCCGGCGCCGCCCGTACAGGTCGGCGATCCGGCCGAAGAGCAGCAGGAAGCCGCCGGAGGGCAGCGCGAAGGCGGTCACCGCCCACTGCAGGTTGGCCTGGCTCATGCCGAGGTCCTTGCCCAGGACCGGCAGGGCCACATTCAGGATGGAGAAGTCGAGCGCCACCATGAACTGGGCGGCGCAGAGCACGAAGAGGACCAGCTTGGCGCGGGTGGTGAGCTTTTCAGGGGCGGCGGTGGCCGCCGGGGTGGGGGAGGATGAGGTGTCGATCGCCATGCAAGCAGCCTCGGGCTCCCGGAACAAACGTGGGGAGTACGAACTTATGGTGGTGGTCGGACCACCAGCCAGCGAGCCCAGGGGGAGGGACGGAGCCTTGGCCCGTCGACAGGATCTGCGTGAGTTCTTGATGGCCCGCCGCGCCCGGGTCACCCCCGCCGACGCCGGCCTCCCGGGCGGCGGAGCCCGTCGCCGTACGCCCGGGCTGCGCCGCGAGGAGGTCGCCGTGCTGGCCGGGGTCGGGGTGTCCTGGTACCAATGGCTGGAGCAGGGACGGGACATCACCGTATCGCCGCAGGTGCTGGACGCGGTGGCGCGCGTGCTCAAGCTCAACGGCGCCGAGCGGCGGCACCTTTACGTACTGGCCGGCCTCAACCCGCCGGTGCCGGAGTCCGAGTACGACGGCGAGTACCTCTGCGACGGCATGCGGCGGCTGATCGACGCCTGGATGCCGCTCCCGGCGCACATCATGGACGTCTACACGAACTGCGTCGCCTACAACGAGTCCGCCGCCCTGGTGCTCGGCTTCCGGCCGGAGATCTCCCAGAACTGCATGGTCACCTTCTTCACGGACCCGTTCTACCGGGCGCGGGCCAAGAGCTGGGAGCAGACCGCGCCCTGGGTCGTGGCGCAGTTCCGTGCCGCGATGGCCGACCATCCCGGCGACGAGGGCTTCCAGTCCGTCGTCGAGGAGGTCTCCGGGCTCAGCGAGGAGTTCGTGGAGCTGTGGGCGCGGGCCGACGTGCGGGCGGGCGGCCAGCTGGTGAAGGAGCTGACCCACCCGGTCGTCGGCACGCTCTTCTTCGAGAGCACCCAGCTGCGCGTACCGGCCCGCCCGGACCTGACCATCGTGCTCCACAACCCCGTGCCCGACACCGACACCGCCGCCAAACTGGAATGGCTGACCTCCCCGGAGGGCCGCCGCAGCGTCATCCGCCCGGCCGATACCCTGACCGCATGAGCGACGACCTGCCCGAGCTGTCCCCCGAGGACCGGAAGATCATCACCCTGGCCCGTTCTGCCCGCGCCCGCAACGGTGTGCCCGAGGGCGCGGCCGTACGGGACGAGACCGGCCGTACGTACGTCGCCGGCACGGTCTCCCTGGTGTCCCTGCAACTCAGCGCTCTCCAGACCGCCGTCGCCATGGCCGTGGCCAGCGGCGCGAAGGCCCTCGAGGCCGCCGCCGTCGTCACCGCCGCCGACGCCGTTGCCGAGCCCGACCGTGCCGCCGTCCGCGACCTCGGCGGACCGGACGCCCCGATCCTGCTCGCCGGCCTGGACGGCACGCTGCGCGGCACGATCGTGGCGGGCTAGGCCCCGCTCACCACGGCAGAGGCCGGCCGTCCCGGAAGAAGCCACCCGTCGGGCCGTTGTCGGGCAGGAGGGCTGCCCAGACGATGCCGGCGGCGCCGGCGGGGACGGGGCGGCCGCCGGGGCCGCCCATGTCGGTGGCGACCCAGCCGGGGCAGATGGCGTTGACGAGGATGCCGTCGGGGCGGAGTTCGGCGGCGAGCATGCGGGTGAGGGCGTTGAGGGCGGTTTTGGAGGCCGTGTAGGCGGGGGTGCCGCCGCCCATGTTGGTGAGGGAGGCCGCTTCGCTGCTGACGTTGACGATGCGGCCGTGGCCGCCGGCGCGCAGGAGGGGGAGGAAGGCCTGGACGGTGCGCCAGGGGCCGTAGAGGTTGGTCTCGGCGGCTTCGCGGACGACGTCGAGGTCGGCGGTGGAGGCGCGCTGCCAGGTGTCGTACGTGATGGCGGCGTTGTTGACCAGGACGTCGAGCCGCCCGAAGCGGCTCCGTACCTCCTCCGCGGCCCGTACGACGCCGGGGGCGTCGGTGACGTCCAGGGTGACCGGGTGTACGTCACCGGTGATCCCCCGGGCGGCGGTGTCGGCGGCATCCGGGGCGCGGGCGGTCAGCAGGACGGTGGCGCCGCGCGCCGCGAGCAGGCGGCAGACCTCGCGGCCGATGCCACGGTTGCCGCCGGTGACGAGGCAGACCGGCGGGCGTGCGGTGGTTTCCATGAGTCGATCGTGCTGCGGAAAACGGTGGGCCGTCCAAGACCCGCCGTGATAGCCAGGAGTTATGGACGCCCATTTGCGCGATCTCCGCTACTTCGTGGCCGTTGCCGAGGAGCTGAACTTCACCCGCGCCGCCGAGCGGCTGTTCGTCTCCCAGCCGGCCCTCAGCAAGCAGATCCGGCAGCTGGAGGAGGGTCTGCGCGCCCGCCTCTTCGATCGCGACCGGCGTGCCGTCGCCCTCACCGCCGCGGGGCAGGCGCTGCTGCCCCGGGCGAGTGAGCTGATCCGCTCCTGGGACGAGGCGCAGCGGGCCGTCAGCGATGCGGCGGCCGCCGAGGCCGCCGTCCTGACCGTAGGGCTGTCGACCAGCATCGGACGTGGTCTGCTGCAGGGCGTACGGGAGCGCTTCGCCGAGCGACGGCCGGGCTGGCAGCTCCAGTACCGGCAGATCAACTGGGACGACGCGACGGCGGGCCTGGCCGAGGGCCGGGTGGACGTCGCCCTCGTCTGGCTGCCGGTCCCGGGGCAGGAGGGGTTCCGGACCCGGACCGTCGCCACGGAGGCCCGGTGGGTCGCGATGCGCGACGACCACCGGTTCGCGGGGCGGGACGAGATCGCCTTCGACGAGCTGCTGGACGAGCCGTTCCTGGCCCTTCCGCCCAGCGCGGGCCCGTTGCGCGACCACTGGCTCGCGGTCGAGCAGCGAGGTGGCCGGGCCCCGCGGATCGGAGCGGTCGTCCTGAACGCCGAGGAGACCTTCGCCGCCGTGGAGGAGGGCAGTGGCATCGTCCTGCTCGCGGCCGGCAACGCCGAGATCTACCGCCGCCCCGGCATCGCCGCGCTGCCCGTCACCGGCCTGCCGCCCACCCGACTCGCCGTCGCCTGGCGCCCCGACGATCACCGGGCCGTACTGCGCGACTTCGTCGAGGCGTGGGTCTCGGACACCGATAGCCAACGGTTATCTCAGCGGGTCTTGGACGCCGGGCAGTGACCGGCGGAAGGCTTGCTGCCATGACGACGAACCCGATCCCCACCCGCACCCTCGGCACCCTCACCAGCTCCGCCATCGGCTTCGGCGCGATGGTCCTTTCCCCCGGCATGTACGGCGACATCGACGACGACCGCGCCCTCGCCGCCCTGGGCGCGGCCCTCGACGCGGGCGCCACCCACTTCGACACCTCCGACGCCTACGGCGACGCCGGCCACAACGAACGCCTGGTCGGCCGGGCCCTGCGCGACAGCGGCCGCCGCGAGGAGGTCCTGCTCGCCACCAAGTTCGGCCTCGCCATCCCGGCGGGCGCCGAGGCCCACGGCTTCCCCGTCACCTACGACTTCGGTGAGGTGAAGGTCAACGCCGAGCCCCGTTACGTACGCGGCTACGCCGAATCCTCGCTCCGTAACCTCGGCACCGACCGCATCGACCTCTACTACCTCCACTTCCCCGACCCCACCGTCCCCGTCGAGGAGACCGCCGGCGCCGTCGCCGAGCTGATCAAGGACGGCGACGTCCGCCACCTCGGCCTCTCCAACGTCACCGCCGACCAGCTGCGCCGGGCCCACGCCGTCCACCCGGTCGCCGCCGTCCAGGTCCAGTGGTCCATGTGGAGCCCCGTCGACCCCGAACTCCTCGCCGCAGCACGCGAGCTGGGCGTCGGCATCGTCGCCTGGAGCCCGCTGGGCAGCGGCTTCCTCACCGGTACGGTCCAGCAGGTCACCGACGACGACTTCCGCCGCGTCATCCCCGGCTTCCGCGACGAGAACCTCAAGGCCAACAACGACCGCTACGCGCCCGTGCGCGCCATCGCCGCCGAACTCGACCTCACCCCGAGCCAGTTGGCCCTGGCCTGGCTCCTCCACCAGTACGCACACGTCGTCCCGATCCCCGGCAGCCGTACCCCCGCCCACATCACCGAGAACCTCGCCGCCGCGCGGGTCGAGCTGGCACCGGACACTCGTGCCCGCATCGACCGGGCTCTGGCCGCCTTCGCCCCCGACGGCACGGCGACCCTCATCGAGAGGAACTGACGGCCATGTCAGCCGAACGCCTTGCCATGAACGCCCAGATCATCGACGAATTCCGGGCCCACTCCGGGGTCGTCGGCGGCCCCTTCGACGGCACCCCGATGCTGCTCCTCACCACCACCGGCGCCCGCAGCGGCGAGCGCCGCACCATGCCCCTGACCTACCTGCGCGACGGCGACGACCACCTCGTCGTCTTCGCCGCGAACGGCGGCCGACCGAACCACCCCGGCTGGTACCACAACCTCCTGGCCGACCCCCACGTGACCGTCGAGGTCGGCCCCGACCGCTTCGAGGCCGTCGCCCACGACGCCGGGGGCGCGGAACGCGAGCGCCTGTGGGCCGCCAAGCTGGCCGTGATGCCACTCCTCGCCGACTTCGAGACCCGGGCGGGAGACCGCGTCATCCCGGTCGTCGTCCTGGTCAGGAGTGCCAGACCTCGCTGATGCGGGTGATGGTGCCGGACGAGGACAGCGTGATGTCGTAGATGTTCCCGGAGCAGGAGTACGGGGAGTCCACGGCGGACTTCTGGAGGCACGCGCGGACGTGCGCGGTCAGTGTGTCGAAGCTGACCGTGCGGTGGGTGGTGGCGCCGGTGTCGAGCTGGGCGACGACGTCCGTGGCGAACTGGTAGTCCTTGGCCGCGCCGGTGCCCGCGTAGCCGCCGCCGTTCGGGTCGCAGGCGAAGGCCGCGGCCTTGGCCTGGACGATGAACTGGGTCGGCGGATTGACCAGTTCGACCACCTTGTGCCCGGCGGGCACATCGCCGGTGCCGCAGTCGGAGGACGGCTCCGGGTCCACGGGGAGGTCGCTGACGGACGGCGAGGCGGTGGCGGCGGCGGAGGAGGGCGACGATGAGGCCGAGGCCGAGGCCGCGGTCGTGCCGTCGGCCTTGCAGGACGTGAGGGTGAGCAGCGCAGCGGCGAGTGCGGCCGCGCCGAGCAGGCGGCGGGAGGGCATGGTGGTGGGGCTTCCTCAGGTGGGGGGAGGGTTAGAGACCGTTCCTGCGGTAGGGCAGGTAGGGCTGGCCGATCGACCTCTCGTGAGCGGCGTCCCCGGAGTAGTAGGGGTACGGGATCACATGCGAGACGGTGCCCTGCGAACCGTTGTCCTCCAGCGCGATGTACTTGGTGTGCGCGTCGTCGGCCCAGCCGCCGAACAGCACGGTGTGGTCGCCGGCGATCAGGGCGTCGCCCGGCTGGAGGTCGTTCTTGCCGATCTGGTGGGAGTACTGACTGCCCATCAGGCCGTCGGTGTTGGCGCCCGGCGGGTCCAGGCCCCAGGCGGCGGAGACGAAGCCGGAGCAGTCGTCGCGGTATCCGTTGGTGGTGGCCGACTGGCTGTAGCCGATGCGGTGGTTGATCCGCTCCAGGGCCCGGTTGACGACGTCCTTGCGGTCGTCGGACAGCCCCGAGGTGTCCGGGGCGTCGATGACACCCGCACCCCGGGTCGTGTGGTGCTTGTCCGGTGACCAGGCGTCCCAGCTGCCCACCGTCTTCCACTTGCCGTCACCCTGGCTGTCGAAGGAGTCCGACGTGGTGGGGGTCTTGCTGCCGCCTCCGCTGCGGCTGCTGCCGCCGCCTCCCGAGTGCCCGGGAGACGTGGGGGCGGACCGGTGCTTGTCGTGCTTCTTCAGCTCGTCCTGGTTCTTGCGGTCGGTTTCCGCGTACTGCTCCGCGACGGTCTTGAGCTTCTGTGCGTCGGCCGCCAGTTCCGTCGTGAGCTTGTCGTGGACGTCGGAGAGGGCGTACGCCTCGGCCTCGATCTCCCGGACGTCCTGCAGGACTTGGTACGCCGTGGCGAGGCCGGCCAGAAGGGCGGGCCCCATGACGGCCGCCGCGGCGGTGAGGTCGGTCCCGGCCGCCCTCGTGATGGCGGCTTTGGTCTCGCCGAGCTTCTTGGACATCTCCTCGACGCGTTTGCTCGCGGAGTCCCAGTCCTTCTGGAGCTGGTGGAGATGCTCCAGCTGAACGCCGAACTGCTCCTTGGCCATGCGGTTTTCCCCGTTCCCCGTTGTTCCCCGTTGTTCTGCGTTGTTCGGCGTCGTGTCAGATCACAGCACGTTGCCGAGCCGCTGCACCGACTCACTCAGCGCCTCAAGGCCGTCCGCGGCGGAGCGAAGCTCCCGGATCCGGCCCTGGGCATGGTTCTGGAAGGCGTCGGCTGCCTCGCCGTGCCAGTCGACCTGGCCCACGGCGGTGTCGATGTCCTTGCTCAGCTGGTCGATCTGCTTGCCCAGCGCGGCCAGCTCCGACGCGATCCGGCCCAGGTCCTCAGTGCTGCCGAACATCTTCTCCAGGGCCCAGTGCGCGATCTCCACCGGCGCCATCACGATGTCCTTGCCGACCTGGACGGCGTCCCCGACCAGCTGCTCGCCGTCGTGCCACGCCTCGCTCAGAAAGTTCATGCTGCCATCCCCCGTCCCCGCCCATACCGGCCGGTAGTTTAGTCCAAATCAGGGGCCCCACCTGGCACTTGGTCATCGTGAGAACCATTCTTGACTCTTCCATTACACTCCGTGAGTGATCGCACACGGTCGGCCGGGCCGAACGGATCAGGGAGAATAGAGCGCATGAGTGCTCGTAACCCGTCACCGGAAGCCGCCACCGCCCCGCACCGGGCCGGCTTCGCCTGCTTCGTGGGCCGCCCCAACGCCGGCAAGTCCACCCTCACGAACGCTCTGGTCGGCACAAAGGTGGCGATCACCTCCAACCGGCCCCAGACCACCCGCCACACCGTGCGCGGCATCGTGCACCGCCCCGACGCCCAGCTCGTCCTCGTCGACACCCCCGGGCTTCACAAGCCCCGCACCCTGCTCGGCGAGCGGCTCAACGACGTCGTACGCGCCACCTGGGCCGAGGTCGACGTCATCGGCTTCTGCGTCCCCGCCGACCAGAAGCTCGGCCCCGGCGACAAGTACATCGCCAAGGAGCTGGCGGAGGTCCGCAAGACCCCCAAGGTCGCGATCGTGACGAAGACCGACCTCGTCGACTCCAAGCAGCTCGCCGAGCAGCTCATCGCCATCGACCAGCTCGGCAAGGAACTCGGCATCGAATGGGCCGAGATCATCCCCGTCTCCGCCGTCGGCGACAAGCAGGTCTCCCTCCTCGCCGACCTCCTCGTGCCGCTGCTCCCCGAGAGTCCGCCCCTCTACCCCGAAGGCGACCTCACCGACGAGCCCGAGCAGGTCATGGTCGCCGAGCTGATCCGCGAAGCCGCGCTCGAAGGCGTACGCGACGAGCTCCCGCACTCCATCGCCGTCATGGTCGAGGAGATGATCCCCCGCGAGGGCCGCCCCGAGGGCAAGCCCCTCCTCGACATCCACGCCAACATCTATATCGAGCGCCCCAGCCAAAAGGGCATCATCATCGGGCCCAAGGGCGCCCGCCTCAAGGAGGTCGGCACCAAGTCACGCCGGCACATCGAGGCGCTGCTGGGCACGCCGGTGTTCCTGGACCTGCATGTGAAGGTGGCCAAGGACTGGCAGCGGGATCCGAAGCAGCTGCGGAAGCTCGGGTTCTAGGCGGCGGCTCAGGAGCCTTCCTTGAGGACTGTGCGGACCAGTTCGCGTTGGGCGTCGGTGAGGTCGGGGTCGGCGCAGTGGATGGTGCGGCCGTCGATGGTGATCTCGTAGTGGAAGCCGTCGGGGACGCCGCGTGGGGGGGCGCCCCGGCCCGTGGCGAGGGTGTCACGGGCCAGGGCGTGGAGG
Source organism: Streptomyces sp. NPDC059373 (assembly GCF_042751495.1). Classification (NCBI taxonomy): domain Bacteria; kingdom Bacillati; phylum Actinomycetota; class Actinomycetes; order Kitasatosporales; family Streptomycetaceae; genus Streptomyces; species Streptomyces sp. NPDC059373. The sequence continues at coordinate 126,490 of NZ_JBHYXC010000004.1, forward strand.
TGGAAGGCGTCGGGGCGGCCGGCGGTGTCGAGGGTGGCGTGGCGCTCGATTCCGGCGAAGCCGCCTGAGCGGGTAACGGATATACGCATGGGCGGCGCCTACCCGTGGACGGGCGGCTGCGCACCCTCGGGCGCCGGGGTCTGGTGGGGGAGTTCGGCGCCGCCGCCGTTGGTGGGGACGCCGACCTGGGACCAGGCCTTGAGGACGGCCTGGTACTCCTCGCCGTCGCCGTAGCGGGCGCGGGCCGAGGCGGCGGTGAGCCGGGCGAAGGCGGCGAAGTCGGCGGTGGTGGAGAGCTCGCCGCCGGTGAGGGTGTCGTACCAGATCTGGCCGGCCCGCTCCCAGGCGAAGCCGCCCAGGGACTCGGCGACGAGGTAGAAGGCGTGGTTGGGGATGCCGGAGTTGATGTGGACGCCGCCGTTGTCGCGGCTGGTCCGTACGTAGTGGTCCATCGTGGCGGGCTGCGGGTCCTTGCCGAGGACGTCGTCGTCGTAGGCCGTGCCCGGGGCCTTCATGGACCTGAGCGCGACGCCGGTGACGCGCGGGGCGAGCAGGCCCGCGCCGATGAGCCAGTCGGCCTGGTCGGCGGTCTGCTGGAGGGCGTACTGCTTGACGAGAGAGCCGAAGACGTCCGACAGCGACTCGTTCAGCGCGCCGGACTGGCCGAAGTAGTCCAGGTTCGCGGTGTGGAAGGTCACGCCGTGCGTCAGCTCGTGGCCGATGACGTCGACGGAGATGGTGAAGTCGTTGAAGATCTCGCCGTCGCCGTCCCCGAAGACCATCTGCTCGCCGTTCCAGAAGGCGTTGTTGTAGCCCTCGTCGAAGTGCACGCTGGCGAGCAGCGGCAGGCCCGAGTCGTCGATCGAGTGCCGGTTGTAGGCCTTCAGGTAGAGCTCGAAGGTCGCGCCGAGACCGTCGTACGCCCGGTTGACCGTGAGGTCCTTGGCGGCCTTGTCGGCTTCGGCACGGACCTTCTTGCCGGGCAGGTCGGTGCGGTGCTTGGCGTCGTAGACGGTCCGCTCGGGGTGGTCCGATGGCGCCCCCGCAGGCACCGGACCAATCGCGCTGACGGTCTCCAGGCGGCGTCGGGTACGCAGCGCGGCATCGCGTTCCAGAGTGCGGCGGGCCGGCTCGGCAAGCGCCTGGTCCTCGTTGCGGGCCAGCTTGTCGAGGACGTGCGGCGGAATGATCGTGCAGAAAATTGGCTCCATGGACGGCAATCTCGCACACCGTAAACACCCTGTCACCGGAAGCGATGACGATTGACGAGAAGGAGGGAAGATCTGCGCCTTTAGGCGTATCCCGACCGGTCTTGCATAGTGAGAAGAACGGCTCCGCGACTGCGGGAGCCCACCACCCTGGGCTAAGGTCATCAGCATCATGCGTTTCGGGCTGCTTCTCCTTAGCTGCCGCGGCGAGGGCCTGTAGTCGAGGCCGACCCCCTCCCCGCGGAGTTTGGCGTTGCGCATCCGCCGCCGTCGGCCGTACATCAGCCGGACCCAAGAGGAGCCCCAGCACATGACCAGTCCCAACGCCGTCGGCCGCCCCACGCCCATCACCGCCGCGACCGTGCGCCAGCAGCCCACCGCGATGCCGATCCACAAGTACAAGCCGTACGACGCCGTGGACATCCCGGACCGCACCTGGCCCGACGCCCGCATCACCAAGGCTCCCCGCTGGCTGTCCACCGACCTGCGCGACGGCAACCAGGCGCTGATCGACCCCATGTCGCCGGCCCGCAAGCGCGCGATGTTCGACCTGCTGGTGACGATGGGCTACAAGGAGATCGAGGTCGGCTTCCCCTCCTCCGGTGAGACCGACTTCAACTTCGTACGCTCCATCATCGATGAGGGCGCGATCCCGGAGGACGTGACGATCTCCGTCCTGACCCAGGCCCGCGAGGACCTGATCGAGCGCACCGTCGAGTCCCTGCGCGGTGCGGCCCGGGCCACCGTCCACATGTACAACGCCACGGCGCCGACCTTCCGCCGGGTGGTCTTCCGGGGCTCGAAGGAGCAGATCAAGGCCATCGCCACGGACGGCACGCGGCTGGTCATGGAGTACGCCGAGAAGATCCTGGGCGACGACACGATCTTCGGTTACCAGTACAGCCCCGAGATCTTCACCGACACCGAGCTGGACTTCGCCCTGGAGGTCTGCGAGGGCGTCATGGACGTCTGGCAGCCCGAGGCCGGCCGCGAGATCATCCTCAACCTGCCGGCCACGGTGGAGCGTTCGACCCCGAGCACGCACGCCGACCGCTTCGAGTGGATGTCCCGCAACCTGTCGCGCCGCGAGCACGTCTGCCTGTCGGTCCACCCGCACAACGACCGCGGTACGGCCGTGGCCGCCGCCGAGCTGGCGCTGATGGCGGGCGCCGACCGTATCGAGGGGTGCCTGTTCGGGCAGGGCGAGCGGACGGGCAACGTCGACCTGGTCACGCTGGGCATGAACCTGTTCAGCCAGGGCGTGGACCCGCAGATCGACTTCTCCCAGATCGACGAGATCCGCCGCACCGCCGAGTACTGCAACCAGATGGAGGTCCACGCGCGCCACCCGTACGTGGGCGACCTCGTCTACACCTCCTTCTCCGGCTCCCACCAGGACGCCATCAAGAAGGGCTTCGACGCGATGGAGGCCGACGCGGCCGCCGCCGGCAAGACCGTCGACGACATCGAGTGGGCCGTGCCGTACCTGCCGATCGACCCGAAGGACGTCGGCCGCTCGTACGAGGCGGTCATCCGGGTCAACTCGCAGTCCGGCAAGGGCGGCATCGCGTACGTCCTGAAGAACGACCACAAGCTGGACCTGCCGCGCCGCATGCAGATCGAGTTCTCGAAGATCATCCAGGCCAAGACCGACGCCGAGGGCGGCGAGATCACCCCCGCCGAGATCTGGTCGGTCTTCCGGGACGAGTACCTGCCGGTGGCCGACAACGCCTGGGGCCGCATCCAGCTGCGGGCCGGCCAGTCCACCACCGACAAGGACGGCACCGACACCCTGACCGTCCAGGCCGTCGTGGACGGCGAGGAGGCCGTCCTCACCGGCAGCGGCAACGGCCCCATCTCGGCCTTCTTCGACGCCCTGGCCGCCATCGGCATCGACGCCCGGCTCCTGGACTACAGCGAGCACACCATGAGCGAGGGCGCCAGCGCCCAGGCCGCCTCCTACATCGAGTGCGCCATCGACGGCACCGTCCTGTGGGGCATCGGCATCGACGCCAACACCACCCGCGCCTCCCTGAAGGCCGTCATCTCGGCCGTCAACCGCGCCGCACGCTAGCCTCCGGCGACTTCCGACCCCGGGGACGGCCCAAGAAATCGGGCCGTCCCCGGGGTCTTTTATGAATTGCCCCCTTACGTGGTACTGACTGCGAGTCGTCCGTGTGGCTAACATCACGGCAACACGGCAACGATGCCGAAGCGTTACGCACGCACGCGTGCGGGGCCGTGTCGGGACGAGGACGAACCGGGACGATACGGCCGGAGGGTGCGAGGTGCTCCAGTTCAAGGGCTTGTGCGTCTTGGGCGTGCGTACGACCTGGCACACCGAGGGCGACGGGGACTTCTTCTGCGCCGACTGCGGCGGAGACCGCGGCTACCGGCGCCGCAGCGGCGTCCGCCGGCTCACCGTGCTCGGCCTGCCGCTCTGGCCGCGCGGCAGCGCAGGCACCGTCGTGGAGTGCGTCGTCTGCCGGGCCCGCTACGGCCCCGAAGCCCTGGAACGCCCCACGACCACCATCTTCTCCGCGATGCTCCGCGACGCCGTGCACACCGTCGCCCTCGCCGTTCTCACCGCCGGCGGCGCCAACGGCGGGGCCGCCCGCAGTGCCGCGGTCGGCGCCGTCCGCTCGGCCGGCTTCACCGACTGCACCGAGGACCAGCTGCTCGGCCTCCTCGCCGCGATCGTCGCCGACGAGGGCCGCTTCCCCGGTGCCGCCGACGCCTGGGGCCCGGCCGGACTGGCCGACGCCATCGACGGCTGCGGCAGCTGGCTCTCCATCGAGCTCCACGAAGCCCTCGAACCCCTCGCCCGTCACCTCGCTCCCCAGGGCCGCGAACGCATCCTTCTCCAGGGCGCTCGCATCGCCCTCGCGGACGGCCCCTACCTCCCCGCCGAGCGCGAGGTCCTCACCGCCGTCGGCCGCTGCCTCGCCATCACCCGCGAAGAGACCGCCCGGCTCCTCGAGGCCGCGGCAGGCACGCCGTCCTAGTGCCGCGCCCGGTTACTCCCCGGGGAGTAACCCGCCCCGCCTCGCTCCCCTCGCAGTAGCGGCCGACTCGCCCTTGCGCGCGACGAAACGACCTCCCCGGGCCGGAAGTCTGGAAGGCATCAGACACCGGACACACCCGGCACGGAGGGAGGCCCACCATGGGGGCCCCGAGCAGTACGACCGTCGCGGCAGCTTCACCAGGGCAGCAGCGAAGGCGACGATGGCGTGCCGTGCCGTGGGCGGTGCTGGTGCTGTGGCTGGCGGTGGTGGCGCTGGCCGGGCCGCTGGCGGGCAAGCTGGCGGACGTACAGCAGAACCGGGCGGTGGACTACCTGCCGGTGAGCGCGGACTCGACGCAGGTGGCCAAGGTCCAGGACGCGCTGCCCGGCGGGGAGGCCACGGACCTGGTGCTGGTCTACCACCGGGACGGCGGGCTGACCGCCGCCGACCGCAGCAGGGCGGGGGCCCAGACCGCGCAGATCGCGCGGGCGCACCAACTCACCCGGCCGCCCGAGGGCATCCCGTCCAAGGACGGCACGACGCTGATGTACGCGGTGTCCAGCACCCAGCCGGGCCAGGACGACGCCGCCAGGAACGCCTTCGTGGACGACGTACGGAAGGTGGCCAACGGCGGCGGCGGACTGACCGCCGAGGTGGGCGGCGCGGGGGCGCTGAACACCGACACGAAGGAGGTCTACTCCTCCCTGGACGGACCGCTGCTCTACACGACGGTCGCCGTGGTCGCGGTGCTGCTGATCCTGATCTACCGCAGCCCGCTGCTGTGGCTGCTGCCGCTGGTCGTCGCGGGCGTCGCCGACGCCACCGCCATGAGCGCCGTCTACGGGCTCCACCAGGCCTTCGGCATCACCGTCACAGGCCAGAGCCAGGGCGTGATGACCATCCTCGTCTTCGGCGCGGGCACCGACTACGCCCTGCTGCTGGTCTCGCGCTACCGCGAGGAGCTGCGCCGTATCGAGCGCCCGTACGACGCCATGCGCGCCGCGCTGCGCGGCTGCGGCCCCGCGATCCTCGCCTCCTCCGGGACGGTCGCCGCGGGGCTGCTGTGCCTGCTCGCCGCCGACCTCAACAGCAGCCGGGGCATGGGCCCCATCGCCGCCGTCGGTGTGCTGAGTGCGCTCGCGGCGATGATCACGCTGCTGCCCGCGCTGCTGGTGCTGCTGGGGCGCCGGGTCTTCTGGCCGCTGGTCCCCGCCTACGGCAGCGAACCACCGCACCGGCGCGGCCTGTTCGCCGCGATGGGCACCTCCGCGGCGCGCCGTCCGCTCGCGGTGCTCGCGGGCGGGGCGGTGCTGCTGGGCGCGCTGGCGCTGGGCGCGTTCAACCTGCCGGGCAGCCTGAAGAACGAGGACACCTTCACCGCCAGGCCCGAGTCGGTCGCCGCGATGGGAACCCTGGCCCGCGCCTACCCCGACAGCAGCACGCAGCCGATCACCGTCATCGCGCCCACCGGCCGCGCGGAGCAGGCGCTCGCCACGGCGCGTACGGTCAAGGGCGTGGCGGCCGTCGAGCGAGGCCGCAGCGGCGGCGGCTGGACCGAGCTGTCCGTCACCGCGCAGGCCGCACCCGAGACGGCGGGCGAGACCGCCACCATCAAGACACTGCGGGCGGAGCTGGACGGCCCGTACGGGGCCCACGTGGGCGGGGCCAGCGCCCAGCAGCTCGACCTGGCGGACACCAGCGCGAGCGACCGGTGGATCGTCGTCCCGCTGGTGCTGCTCTCGGTGCTGCTGATCCTGATCGTGCTGCTGCGCAGCCTGGTCGCCCCGCTGCTGCTCGTGGCGGCGGTGGTCGCGGTGTGGGGCGCGGCGCTCGGCATCGGGGGACTGGTCTTCGGGCCGCTCTTCGGCTTCGGGGGGACCGATCCGGGGCTGCCGCTGCTGTCCTTCGTCTTCCTCGTCGCCCTCGGCGTCGACTACGGCATCTTCCTGATGCACCGGATGCGCGAGGAGTCCCTGGCCGGAGCCGAGCCGGCGGCGGCCGCCCTCACCGCGCTGCGGACGACGGGCGGGGTGATCGCCTCGGCGGGGCTGGTGCTGGCGGCGACCTTCTCGGTGCTGATCAACATGCCGCTGGTGTCACTGGCCGAGCTGGGCTTCGTCATCGCGGTCGGTGTGCTGCTGGACACCTTCCTCGTACGGACGTACCTGGTGACCTCGGCGAGCCTCGCGCTGCGGCACCGGGTCTGGTGGCCGGGCCGCCTCAGCCGTATCTGACAGCGGGCGCCCCGCCCTCCCGGCGGGGCGCCCCCGTAACGGAAGATGAAGCCGTGCCGGAACACCCACGCCTCACCGAGCGCGTCATCGCCGCCCTCGCGCGCAGCCACACGCCCGGGCCGGACCCACTGCGCGCGGACGCCCTGCTCGCCGCGGGCGTGCTCGCGGTGCAGTGCGCGACCGCGGCCCTCCTGCCGCAGGCCAACGGGCACCGGCCGGACGCGCTGGGCTGGGTGCTGCTCGTCGTCACCGCGCTCGCGCTGGTGGTGCGGCGGCGGGCGCCGATGACCGGGATGCTGGTGATCATCGCGGCCGTCGCGCCCTATCACGCGCTGGACAACGTGCACCTCGCCGTCGTCCCCGCCAGCATGATCGGAATCTACTCGATGGCGGTGGCCGGGCCGCCGCTGAGGACGTATCTGACGGTGACGGCGGCCATCGTGATCATGGCGGCGGTGATGTCGGCGACGCCCATGCTGCACGCGGGCTCGGACATGCTGCGCAGCGGCGGCTGGGTGCTGGCGGTGGCACTGATCGGCGAAGCGTCGCGCATCCACCGCAAGTACGTGGCCGCGATCGTCGAGCGCGCCGAACGTGCGGAGCGCACCCGCGAGGAGGAGGCGGCCCGGCGCGTCGCGGAGGAGCGGCTGCGGATCGCCCGCGACCTGCACGACCTGCTGGCCCACAGCATCACACTGATCGGCGTCCAGACGTCCGTGGCTGCCCACGTCCTGCTCGCCGACCCCGACCGGCTCGACCGCAAGGCCGTCTCCGAGGCCCTGGACGGCATCGCAGGGACCTGCCGGGACGCCCGCGCCGAGCTCCGGGCCACCCTCGACGTGCTCCGTACGCCGGACGGCCCCGGCTCCGACGACGCCGACGGCCCGCTGCCCGGCCTCCCCGGCCTCCCCGACCTCGCGGCGGCCGCCCGGGGCGCCGGGCTGAGCGTCAGCCTCGACGTCCCGGCCGAGCCCGGGGCGGCGGTGCCGGCGGCGGTGGGCGCGGCCGCGTACCGCATCGTGCAGGAGGCCCTGACCAACGTCGTCAAGCACGCCCGCGCCACCCGGGTCGACGTCCGGGTCGGCCGGACGGACGACGCCCTCCACGTGTCCGTAACGGACGACGGCACCGCGGCCGCCTCGCAGGACTCCGCCGGGGACGGAGCCGCCGCCGCGCCCGGCTACGGCCTGGTCGGCATGCGCGAGCGCGTCCGCAGCGTCGGCGGCACCCTGCGCACCGGCCCCCACCCGGGCGGCGGCTACGCCGTCAGCGCCGTGCTGCCCGTAGGAGGCACCCGATGACCGAGCCCATCCGGGTTCTCCTCGCCGACGACCAGACCCTCGTACGCGAGGCCTTTGCGATGCTCGTCGACTCCGCCCGCGACATGGCCGTCGTCGGCCAGGCCGGCACCGGCCGCCAGGCCGCCGAACTCGCCCGCAGCGCCCGCGCCGACGTCGTCGTGATGGACATCCGCATGCCCGACCTCGACGGCATCGAGGCCACCCGCCTCATCGCCGCCGACGAGGACCTCGCAGGCGTCAAGATCCTGGTCCTGACCACCTACGACACCGACGACCACGTCGTCGCCGCCCTCCGCGCCGGCGCCAGCGGCTTCCTGGTCAAGGACACCCGCCCCGCCGACCTCCTCGACGCCATCCGCACCGTCGCCGCCGGCGACGCCCTGCTCTCCCCGGGCCCCACCGCCCGCCTCATCGCCCGCGTCCTCCGCCTCCCCGACCGCCTCCCGCCCAACACCCCCGCCCCGGCCGCCCTCACCGCCCTCTCCGAACGTGAGCGCCAGGTCCTCACCCTCGTCGCCCGCGGCCTCAACAACACCGAAGCCGCCCACGCCCTCGGCCTCAGCCCCCTCACCGCCAAAACCCACGTCAGCCGCATCATGGGCAAGCTCGGCGTCCGCGACCGCGCCCAACTCGTCATCGCCGCCTACGAGTCGGGCCTCGTCACGCCGAACGGCTCAGTGAGCGGCTAGTGTCAGCGCCAGCGCGATCAGCGCCGGCACGGTCTGTACGAAGACGATCCGCCGGGAAGCCGTCGCCGCGCCGTACACGCCCGCCACGGCCACGCACACCAGGAAGAAGACCTTCGCCGCGAAGCCCACCGGGTCGTCGGCGACCGCGCCCCAGACCAACCCGGCGGCGAGAAAACCGTTGTAGAGGCCCTGGTTGGCGGCCAGCGCCTTCGTGGACTCGGCGAACTCGGGGGTCGTGCCGAAGGAGGCTCTGACTCTCGGGGTGGTCCAGAGAAACATCTCCATGACCAGGATGTAGGCGTGCAGGGCTGCGATGGCCAGCACGGCCACGGTTGCTGTGATCGACATGGGGGACAGGATCGCATCCCGTCGCCGGGGCCGGCGGGGCGCCTGGGGCGAAGCCCGTCGCAGCGGAACGCCCTGCTGCCGCCCGGCATCTCCGCCCGGCGGCACACCCCCGTCGTGGGCGGGTCAGGCGAAGACGGATCCGGAAGCTTTCGTCGAGGGTCTGGTAGAGGACGTCGACGGTCAGGGTGGCGAAGGCGCGTTCGCGGACGCTGAGCAGCTTCATGTCGGCGCGCATGCGTGACTGCAGGTCGACGTAGTCGGCGAAGGGGGAGTCGAGGCCGCGCAGGGCTCCCCGGCCCAGGGCCGCGCCCGGGGCCGGAACCGGCGAGGCCAGGGCGAACGGCTGCGGGAGGACGTCGTCTCCGCCGCCCTCCGGCTGTTAGGGAGGAGATGGGCGAGCGCACCACCGCCGCGGTCCAGCGGTGCATGGACGCCGGGCTTGCACCCGCCGGCGACGCCGCGACCGTCTCCCTGGATCTGAGGACGGCCGTCCACGGCGCCGTGTCGATGCGCGTCAACATGCCCGACCTCCCCCTGCCGCCGCTGGACGAGCAGGTCGAACGATTTCTCGTGAAGCTCGTCGGAGTCGCGTGAGGCATGCGGGAGAATGGGTGCCATGAGTCTGTTCCGCGACGACGGCATCGTGCTGCGCACCCAGAAGCTGGGTGAGGCGGACCGGATCATCACGCTGCTCACCCGCCGCAGTGGACGCGTGCGGGCGGTGGCCCGCGGGGTACGCCGTACGAAGTCGAAGTTCGGTGCGCGGCTGGAGCCCTTCTCCCACGTCGACGTGCAGTTTTTCGCGCGGGGCGGTGAGCTGATCGGCCGGGGGCTGCCGCTGTGCACGCAGGGCGAGACGATTGCGGCGTACGGTAGCCGGATCGTCACGGACTACGCCCGCTACACGGCCGGGACGGCGATGCTGGAGACGGCGGAGCGCTTCACCGACCATGAGGGCGAGCCGGCGGTGCAGCAGTATCTGCTGCTGGTGGGCGGGCTGCGGACACTGGCCGAGGGCTCGCACGACCCCCGCCTGGTGCTGGACGCGTTTCTGCTGCGCTCGCTCGCGGTCAACGGCTACGCGCCGAGCTTCGGGGAATGCGCGAAGTGCGGGATGCCCGGCCCGAACCGGTTCTTTTCGGTCGCGGCGGGAGGAGTGGTATGCGGCGAGTGCCGCCCGGCCGGAAGCGTCGTACCCTCACTGGAGTCCCTGGAACTGCTCGGCGCACTGCTCGGCGGCGACTGGGAGACGGCGGACGCGTGCGAGCCACGTCACTGCCGGGAGGGCAGTGGGCTGGTGGCGGCGTATCTGCAGTGGCATCTGGAGCGCGGCCTGCGCTCGCTCAGGTTCGTGGAGAAGTAGAAGAAGTAGGAGAGGCACGCGCATGGCAGTTCGCGGGATTCTGACCCGTTCCCGACGCGAGTACCGGGCCCCCGACCCGCACCCGTCCGGCGCGAAGCCCCCCAAGATCCCGGGCGAGTTGGTGCCGCAGCACGTCGCCTGCGTCATGGACGGCAACGGCCGCTGGGCCAAGGAGCGTGGCCTGCCCCGCACCGAGGGCCACAAGGTCGGCGAGTCGGTGGTGCTGGACGTCCTCAAGGGCTGTCTGGAGCTCGGCGTCAAGAACCTCTCCCTCTACGCCTTCTCGACGGAGAACTGGAAGCGCTCGCCCGACGAGGTCAAGTTCCTCATGAACTTCAACCGCGACGTGATCCGCCGCCGCCGCGAGGAGATGGACGCCATGGGCATCCGGATCCGCTGGGCGGGCCGGATGCCGAAGCTGTGGAAGAGCGTGGTCAACGAGCTGCAGATCGCCGAGGAGCAGACCCGCGGCAATGACGCGATGACGCTCTACATGTGCGTGAACTACGGCGGCCGCGCGGAGATCGCCGACGCGGCGGCCGCGATGGCGCGGGACATAAAGTCCGGGCGGCTCGACCCATCCAAGGTCAACGAGAAGACCCTGTCGAAGTACATGTACCACCCGGACATGCCGGACGTGGACCTCTTCATCCGGCCGTCCGGCGAGCAGCGCACGTCCAACTTCCTCATCTGGCAGTCCGCTTACGCCGAGATGGTCTTCCAGGAAGTGCTGTGGCCGGACTTCGACCGCCGTGACCTGTGGCGGGCCTGCCTGGAGTACGCCTCCCGGGACCGCCGGTTCGGCGGCGCGCTGCCCAACGAGACCGAGAAGGCCAAGAGGGCCGAGAAGAAGGCGTAACCCCCTCGGACGCTCGGGCGCCCGACCGCCTCAACCGGCAGCGGCCGCGCACTCCGCGCAGGTACCGAAGATCTCCACGGTGTGCGCGACATCGACGAAGCCGTGGTCGGCGGCGATCGCGTCGGCCCACTTCTCGACGGCCGGGCCCTCGACCTCGACCGCCTTGCCGCAGACGCGGCAGACCAGATGGTGGTGGTGGCCGCTGGAGCAGCGGCGGTAGACGGACTCACCGTCGCCGGTGCGCAGGACGTCGACCTCGCCGGCGTCTGCCAGGGACTGGAGGGTGCGGTAGACCGTGGTGAGGCCGACCGAGTCGCCGCGGTGCTTGAGCAGGTCGTGCAGCTCCTGGGCGCTGCGGAACTCGTCCACCTCGTCGAGGGCTGAGGCCACTGCGGCGCGCTGCCGGGTCGATCGGCCGCGCACTGGGGGCTGCTTGGCGGTCGTCACCGGTGCCTCCTTCTCGGTCGTCCCGTGTTTCCGTCCGACGGGCCATTGTGCCAGGCCGGGCGGCGGGCGGTCGTCATACCTTCACGTCGTCGCCGGGGGAGCGGCTCACGGGTACCTCAAGGGTGCACCGTTCCTCGGCCTCCGTGGCCTGCCGGGCGCGCTTTCTCGCCAGTGGACCGGCGAGCGCGGTGAGCAGGACGAACAGTCCGATCGCCATCAGCACGATGGTCGCGCCGGAGGGCACGTCCACGTAGTACGAGGTGACCGTCCCGGACAGGGTCACGACGACGCCGATGACGATCGACATCGCGAACGTCATCGCGAAGCTGCGGGCGACCTGCTGCGAGGCGGCCACCGGGATCACCATCAGGGCGCTCACCAGCAGCAGGCCCACCACGCGCATCGCGACCGTGACGGTGACCGCCGCGGTGACCGCGACCAGCAGATTGAGCAGCCGCACCGGCAGCCCGGTGACCTGGGCGAACTCCTCGTCCTGGCTGACGGCGAAGAGCTGCCGCCGCAGGCCGATGGTGACCAGCAGGACGAAGGCGGCCAGCCCGCAGATCATCGGGATGTCCGCCGGCGCGACCGTGGTGATCGAGCCGAAGAGGTAGGTCGTCAGGTTGGCCGTGGTGCCGGTCCTGGACAGCGACGTCAGCATCACACCGGCCGCCATGCCGCCGTAGAAGAGCATGGCCAGGGCGATGTCGCCGCGGGTCCTGCCGTACCAGCGGATCAGTTCCATCAGGACCGAGCCCACGACCGCGACCGCGGTGGCCATCCACACCGGGCTGGCGTTGAGCAGGAAGCCGAGGCCGACACCGGTGAGGGCGACATGGCCGATGCCGTCGCCCATCAGGGCCTGCCGGCGCTGTACGAGGTAGATGCCGATGGCCGGGGCGGTGACGCCGACCAGCGCGGCGGCGATCAGTGCCCGCTGCATGAAGGCGTACGTGAGGAGGTCCATCAGGTCAGCAGTCCCGTACGAATCGGCGCGGACGCCGGGTCCGCGTGCGGATGCACATGGTCGTGGCCGGGCAGCGCATGCTGGCCGACGGCCTTCGGCGGCGGGCCGTCGTGGACGACGCAGCCGTCGCGCAGCACGACCGCGCGGTCGATCAGCGGCTCCAGGGGCCCGAGTTCGTGCAGGACCAGCAGTACGGTGGCGCCGGCCGCGACCTGCTCGCGCAGGGTGCCGGCCAGGACGCCCTGGCTGGCCAGGTCGACGCCGGCCATCGGCTCGTCCATGATCAGCAGCTCGGGTTCGGCGGCCAGCGCGCGGGCGATCAGCACCCGTTGGTGCTGGCCGCCGGACAGCGCGTTGACCGAGTCCTTGGCCCGGCCGGCCAGGCCGACCAGCTCCAGGGCCCGGTCCACGGCGGCCCGGTCGGACTTGCGGGGCAGCCCCAGCTTCGTACGCGCCAGGCGCCCGGCCGACACGACCTCGCGGACGGTGGCCGGGACCCCGGAGGCGGCGGTGGTGCGTTGCGGTACGTAGCCGATCCGCGCCCAGTCCCGGAAGCGCCGCCGGTCCACGCCGAACAGCTCCAACGTGCCGCCGGACAGCGGCACCTGGCCGACCACGGCGCGCACCGCCGTGGACTTGCCGGAGCCGTTGGCGCCGAGCAGCGCGACGACCTCGCCGCGCCGCACCGTCAGGTCGATGCCGCGCAGCACGGGCCGTGAGCCCAGGGCGGCGGTGCCGCCCTTGAGCGCGATGACGGGGGCTGCGCCCCCGCTCCCACCTGCGGCGCTTGACGCGCTGCGTCCGGCGTTTGTGCCTACGTCTCGGCCGTTCGCCGCGCCGCGATCCACTTCGGGGGCCATCCCGGTCTCCTCTACTTCGCGCCGAGCGCGGCCCGCAGGGCCGCCAGGTTGCTCTGCTGGACCTCGATGTAGTCGCTGCCCTTGGATTTCGCGGTGATGCCCTCGATGGGGTCGAGTACATCAGTCCGGACGCCGAGGTCGCCCGCCAGGGTCTTGGCGGTCTTGTCGCTGACCAGGGTCTCGAAGAAGACCGTCGAGACGTTCTTCTGCTGGGCGAGGGAGTGCAGCGCCTTGATCCGGGCGGCGCTGGGCTCGGTCTCGGGGTCGATGCCGCTGATGGCCTCCTCGACCAGGCCGTAGCGCTCGGCGAGGTAGCCGAAGGCGGCGTGCGTGGTGACGAAGGTGTCCGAGGTGCGGTTCTTCAGGCCGTCCTTGAACTGCGTGTTCAGCGCGTCCAGCTTCTTGACCAGGGCGTTGAGGTTCTTGGCGTACGTGTCCGCGTGGTGCGGGTCGGCCTTGGCGAGGGTCTTCTCGACGCCCTTGGCGACCTGGGCGTACTTCACCGGGTCGAGCCAGATGTGCGGGTCGGCGCCGGCTTCCTCGCCGGTGGAGCCGGTGTTGTTGTCGCCGGTGGTGTGGCTGTGGCCGTCGACCTCGGTGCCGTGCTTCTCCAGCGAGGTGAGGGAGGCCGCGTCGGCGATGTTCTTCACGCCGGACTGGGCGATCGCGTCGTCGACGGCGGGCTGCAGACCCTTGAGGTAGACGATCACGTCGGATTCGCCGAGCGCGCCGGTCTGCCGCGGGGTGAGCTCCAGGTCGTGCGGCTCGACGCCCGGCTTGGTGAGCTCGGTGACGCTGACGTGGCTGCCGCCGATCTGCTCGGCCAGGTACTGCATGGGATAGAAGGACGCGGTGACCTTGAGCTTGCCGCCGCTGCTCACGCTCGCGCCACCGTCGGAAGAGCACGCGGACAAGGTGGCGAGGCTGAGCGCGGTGGCCCCGGCGACGGCCGTGGGGGCTATGAGGCGGCGACCTATGTTCATGACTCCCATTTTCAACAAAACTGGAAACGATTGTCAATTGAGCTGGCTGTGACCCCCGTCCTACCCCCGCCCCCGCCCCCGGACCGGGAACCGATTTGATACGGCCCCCTCACCCGCCGGTAATCTGAGGTATTCGCCGGAACGCACGCACCGCACACGCATCCCGGCGGACTCCATCGACCGCTTCGTCGTACTGAAGAGAGCACCGTGGCCGCCGACAAGATCGACACCATCGTCAGCCTGAGCAAGCGCCGTGGCTTCGCATTCCCCAGCAGTGAGATCTACGGCGGTCAGCGCGCCGCCTGGGATTACGGGCCGCTCGGCGTCGAGCTCAAGGAGAACATCAAGCGTCAGTGGTGGCGCTCCATGGTCACCTCGCGCGACGACGTCGTCGGGATCGACTCGTCGGTGATCCTCGCCCGCGAGGTCTGGGAGGCCTCCGGCCACGTCGCCACCTTCACCGACCCGCTCACCGAGTGCACCTCCTGTCACAAGCGTTTCCGCGCCGACCACCTCATCGAGGCGTACGAGGCCAAGCACGGCCGCGAGCCCGCCAACGGCCTCGCGGACATCAACTGCCCGCACTGCGGCAACAAGGGTGCCTTCACCGAGCCGAAGGAGTTCTCCGGCCTGCTGAAGACCACCCTCGGCGTCACCCAGGACGCCTCGGGCACCGCCTACCTGCGGCCCGAGACCGCCCAGGGCATCTTCATCAACTTCGCCACCGTCCAGCAGACCTCGCGCAGGAAGCCGCCGTTCGGCATCGCCCAGACCGGCAAGTCCTTCCGCAACGAGATCACGCCGGGCAACTTCATCTTCCGTACCCGCGAGTTCGAGCAGATGGAGATGGAGTTCTTCGTCAAGCCGGGTGAGGACGAGACCTGGCACGAGTACTGGATGCAGCAGCGCTGGGACTGGTACCGCGACCTCGGCATCCGCGAGGAGAACATCCGCTGGTACGAGCACGCGAAGGAGAAGCTGTCGCACTACTCGAAGCGCACCGTCGACATCGAGTACCGCTTCAACTTCGGCGGCAGTGAGTTCTCCGAGCTGGAGGGCATCGCCAACCGGACGGACTTCGACCTCAAGGCGCACTCCGAGGCGTCGGGCACCGATCTGTCGTACTTCGACCAGGAGGCCGGCGAGCGCTACTTCCCGTACGTCATCGAGCCCGCGGCCGGTCTGAACCGGGCCATGCTCGCCTTCATGCTCGACGCGTACAACGAGGACGAGGCGCCCAACGCCAAGGGCGTCATGGAGAAGCGCACCGTCATGCGCCTCGACCCGCGCCTGGCGCCGGTCAAGGTCGCCGTGCTCCCGCTGTCCCGCAACCCGCAGCTCTCGCCCAAGGCGAAGGGCCTGGCGGCCGACCTGCGCCGCAGCTGGAACATCGAGTTCGACGACGCGGGCGCGATCGGCCGTCGTTACCGCCGCCAGGACGAGATCGGTACGCCGTTCTGCGTCACGGTCGACTTCGACACCCTCGACGACAACGCGGTGACGGTCCGCGAGCGCGACACGATGAAGCAGGAGCGTGTCTCGCTGGACCAGGTCCAGTCCTACCTGGGCAGCCGTCTGCTCGGCTGCTGACCGTTTGTGGCCGTGGGGCGCGGGGGGGGGGGGGGGGGAGGCCCCCCCCCGCCGCCCCGGGGGGCGGGGGGGCCCACCCACAACCACACGGTGGGGAGCCCCCCGGGGGGGGCCCCCACAAGAGGGGGAAAC
>NZ_JBHYXC010000004.1:142485-281037 GCF_042751495.1 Streptomyces sp. NPDC059373
AGCAGGTGGGTGACTCGCTGGACCTGGACCAGTCCTACCGGGCCCCCGTTCTGCTCGGCTGCTGCCCTTTTGTGCCGGTGCCGCGGGTCGGGCTTGTCGAGCAAGCCCGACCGGCGGCACAGTTGCGTCATGGCCACCACAAGTACCGTCCGTGGGTCCGACCCACGGGGGCGGCAGCACACTGTGCGTGTCACCAGCCGTGGCTCCGCACGCCGTCTGGAGTGCGACACCTGCGGCTGGGTCCAGTCCGCCCAGTTCCTGCCCTGGCTGAAGGCTCGCGACCACCTGGCCGAGGCACACGGCGCCGACGCGCCGGAGTGACCGCGGGGACTGTGCCAAGACGGGCCCTAGACCGCCAGGCCCCTGAGGATCAGGTCGCACACGGCCGTGAAGGCCTCGTCGATGCCGGGCTGTGCCCAGTCGGCGGCGTGGGCGGGGTTGTGGAAGCGGCCCGACGCGTCCCAGACGGCCTGGGCGGTGGCCGGGACATCGGTGGCCGCGAACTCGCCGGCGGCGACCCCCGCGCCGACGATCACCGCGATCTGCTCGACCATCGACGCGACGTGCCGCTCGACCACGCCGCTGTTCTCGACCGCCAGCGCCATGTACGTGGCGAACAGCTCCGGATCGTCCCCCGCCTTGCGCCGCTTCGAGGCGAACAGCGCCGCCAGCCACGCCCGCAGCCGCTCCGGCACAGGGCCGTCGCCCTCCGCGATCGCCTGGAGCGTGGCGTGGGACAGGTCCAGCCAGCGTTGCGTCACCGCCTCGCGCAGCGCCGCCTTCGTCCGGAAGTGCCGGTAGACGCTGCCGTGGCTGACCCCGAGCGCGCGCGCCACGTCCACCACGGTTGCCTTGGCCGGGCCGTAGCGGCGCAGCACGTCCTCCGTGGCGGCGAGGATGCGGTCGGGTGTCAGCGTCTCGGGCGGCATCGCGTCGCGGGCCTTTCGCGGTTCGGGTGATCCCTCAAGTGAACCAATGGTCCCGCCGCACCCCGGGGGCGGGACGCGGGGGGCGGGGTGCGGGGGCCGCCGACGCGTCAGGCCTGCTCGCTGTCGAGGTGGGCCATCTGGGCCGCCGGGTAGCGGTCGCCCGCGGCCGAGCCGCGGGGGACGGCCCGCTCGATGGCGGCCAGGTCGTCCGCGTCGAGGGTGACGTCGAGGGCTCCGAGGGCCTCGGTCAGCCGCTGGCGGGTACGTGCGCCGACCAGCGGGACGATGTCCTCGCCCTGCGCCAGGACCCAGGCGATGGCGATCTGGGCGACGGAGACGCCCTTCTGCTCGGCGATCTTCCGGAGCGACTCGACGAGGTCGAGGTTCCGGCCGAGGTTTTCGCCCTGGAAGCGCGGGCTCATGGCGCGGAAGTCGTTCGCGCCGAGCTGCCGGTCCCGGGTGAAGTGGCCGCTGATGAGCCCCCGCGACAGGACTCCGTACGCGGTGACCCCGATGCCCAGCTCGCGCACGGTGGGCAGGATGTCGGCCTCGATGCCACGGGAGATGAGCGAGTACTCGATCTGCAGATCGCTGATGGGCGCGACGGCGGCCGCCCGCCGGATGGTCTCGGCGCCGACCTCGCTGAGGCCGATGTGGCGCACATAGCCCGCCTCGACGAGCTCGGCGATCGCGCCCACCGTCTCCTCGACAGGGACGTCGGGGTCGATGCGCGCGATCCGGTAGATGTCGATGTGGTCGGTGCCGAGCCGCTGCAGCGAGTACGCGGCGAAGTTCTTCACCGCCGCCGGGCGGCCGTCGTAGCCGGACCACTCACCGGCCGGCCCGCGCAGGGCGCCGAACTTGACGCTGAGGAGCGCCTTTTCGCGGGCGGCCGGGTCGGCGGTGCGCAGGGCCTCGCCGACGAGCAGTTCGTTGTGGCCCATGGCGTAGAAGTCGCCGGTGTCGAGCAGGGTGATCCCGGCGTCCAGCGCGGCGTGGACGGTGGCGATGGACTCGGTGCGGTCGGCGTCACCGTAGAGGGCCGACATGCCCATGCAGCCGAGACCGAGGGCGGAGACCTGGGGAACGGTGGTGCCGAGGGTGCGGTTCAGCACGGTGTGCTCCTTTTGCCGAGGAGGGTGAGGATGAACAAGGGGATATCGGCAAGGATGACACGCGGGCTGACAGATTTCAATATCTGTCAGTCCATTGCTGTCAGTCGCAGGCTCATCAGAGCCGTCAGCACGACCGCCGCCAGTTGCACCACCAGCACCGTCACCAGCGCGTCCCGCATGCCGTGCGAGGGGGCCAGGGACAGGAAGAGCGTGCCGAGCGTGGCCACGCCCAGCGCCAGCGCGGACTGCTGGGTGGTGACCATGACACCGCTGCCGACGCCCGCCCGCTCGGCGGGCACGCCGGTGAGGACCAGGCGCATCAGCAGCGGCAGTTGCAGCCCCTGCCCGAAGCCGGCCAGTATCACGCCGGGCACCAGGTCGAGGACGGTCAGGTCGGACCAGCTCCGCGCCACGGTGACGGCGAGTACCGCCACGCCCGCCGCCTGCAGCAGCCCGCCGACCGTGACCACCCGGCTGCCGTAGCGGCCGATCAGGCGCGGTCCGGCCAGGGAGGCGACGAAGAAGGCCGTGGCCATCGGGGCGAGCGCCAGGCCGGCCGCCACAGGCCCGTAGTGCAGGCCCTCCTGCAGGGCGACCGCGATGACGAACATGAAGCCGCCGAAGCCGATCGAGAACGGCAGCACCATCGGCAACGCCCGCCGCATCCCTGGCAGTTCGAACAGGCTCGGCGGCACCAGCGGGGTCCGCCCGGCACGGTCCGCGCGCCGCTCGACGGCGTAGAAGGCGTAGGCGGCGAAGGGGAAGATCGCCAGCGACACCCAGGTCCACAGTGGCCAGCCCGCGGCCCGGCCCTCGGTCAGCGGGGCGAGCAGGGTCACCAGCGACACCGCGAGCAGCGCCGTGCCGGGGCCGTCGATCGGCGTCGGATGCGCGGAGCGGGTCTCGGGCACCGTACGCACCGCGAGCACCAGCCCGACCAGCGCGACCGGCACGTTGACCAGGAACACGGCCCGCCAGTCGGTTCCGGCGATGTTGGCGGCGACCAGGACGCCGCCCAGGATCTGGCCCGCCACCATGGACAGGCCGGCCGTGGCGCCGTACAGGCTCAGCGCCTTGGCGTGCCGCTTGCCGCGGGTCGCGGAATGGATGGTCGCCAGCACCTGCGGCATCATCAGCGCCGCCGCCGCGCCCTGCGCCACCCGGGCCGCGACCAGCGTCCAGGCGTTCGGCGCGAGCCCGCAGGCCAGTGAGGTCAGGCCGAAGGCGGCCATCCCGGCGAGGAAGAGCCGGCGGCGGCCGAAGGTGTCGCCGATCCGCCCGCCGAGCACCAGCAGCACGGCGTACGCGACGCCGTAGCCGGCGACCACCAGCTCCAGGACCGCCGCCGAGGCGTGGAGGTCGGAGGAGATGGCCGGCAGTGCGACATTGACGATGAAGAAGTCGATCAGGGGCAGGGAAGCGCCGATCAGCACGGTGAACAGCCCCAGCGCGGAGAGCACGGGGGCCGCCACCGGGGCGGGCGCGGACGTCGCCGACGCGGAGGTACGGCCGAGGTGGGTCACCCGGGGCAGCACTTCCGCACGGGAGCGAAGGTCAGTCGTCAGTTCCACAGGTTCGGTCACGTCAGTTACGATCCTCCGTATCTCAGGGTGGTACCAGAGAGCGTTTATCCAGGTATCAGAACCACCTGGCAACCGCTTGAGCCGGGAGCGGCGACGAGGCACCCTGGAACCATGACGACGACCGGCCCGGCACGCCACGAACTGGCCCACTTCCTGCGCAGCCGCCGCGAGCGCATCACCCCGGAGCAGGTCGGCCTCCCGCCCGGCCGCCGCCGTCGCACGCCCGGCCTGCGCCGCGAGGAGGTCGCCACGCTCGCCGCCGTGGGTGTCACCTGGTACACGTGGCTGGAGCAGGCCCGTGACATCCAGGTCTCCGGCCAGGTCGCCGACGCCATCGCCCGGGCCCTCATGCTCGACGCCAACGAGCGCAGCCACCTCTTCGTCCTCGCCGGCGTCCCCGACCCCAACCCGCGCGCCAACTGCCCGGGCATGTCGCCGCAGGTGGCCGAGATGCTCGAAAAGCTGGAGCCGCTGCCCGCCGCCGTCCTCAACAGCCGCACCGACGTCATCGCCCACAACCGCACGTACGCGCGGCTCGTCGGCGACCTCGACCTGCTGCCCTACGAGGACCGCAACATCATGTGGCTGATCTTCACGGACCCGGCCTGGCGCGAGGCCCTCCCCGACTGGCCGGAGACCAGCCGCCTCATCGTCGCCAAATACCGTGCCGCCATGGCCGAGCATCTCTCCGAGCCCGCCTGGAAGGCCCTCGTCAAGCGTCTCCAGGAGGCCTCACCCGAATTCGCGGCCCTCTGGGACCGCCACGAGGTCCTCCAGCCCGAGAACCGCGTCAAGCGCTTCCTCAACCCCGAAGTCGGCCTCCTCACCTTCGACTTCACCCACCTCTGGCTCGGACCCCGGCAAGGCCCCCGGCTCGTCACCTACACCCCGGCCGACGCCGTCACCCGCGACCGCCTGGACCGGCTCTACGAGCTGGCGCTCAGGCGCGAAGCCGCTCCCGTGCCGGCCTGAGCAGCCGCATCCGCGCCTCCATCAGGGCGAAGCCCAGCAGATTGAGCCCGCGCCACTGCGCCGGGTCCGGCGCGCGCTCGTCGTCGGCGGCCAGCCCGATGCCCCATATCCGGTCCAGCGGGCTCGCCTCGACCAGCACCCGCGCGCCCGTGCCGAGCAGATACTCCCGCATGGCCGCGTCCTGGCCGAACTTGGCAACGTTCCCCTCGACGACCAGGTCCCAGCGGTGACGTATCCACTCCTCCTCGTCGAACCCGCGCACCTGGCGGCCAAGCTTCTTCGCCGCATTCGGATGCCGGGCCTCCTGGATCCGGGCCAGCGCCGCGTCGTCCCCGAACAGCCGCGCCTTGCCCGCCATCATCCAATGCTCCGCGCTGCGGTATTCCACCCCGTCCACCGTGAACCCCGAAGGCCACCACTGGCTCAGGCAGCCCGCGCCGATACTGCCGTCCCGCTGCGGCTGATGCCCCCAGAAGAACAGATACTTCGGCCGCACCCCACGCCCCGTCAGCCCGGCGAGCTCCTCGCGGGTGCGTACGCTCGTCGGTCCCCCATGCTGAGTTCGAGTCATGTGATGGACCGTAGCGGGAGGGTCTGACAATTGACCCCTGAATTCAGGGTCGCGCCGGACAGCACGTCACGCGGGGCATTCGACCGGCAGATCGCGCTCACGGGCAGCAGCGGCCAAGCGCTTGTCGTACGAGACGAACGCGGTCAAGGCCTGCTCCAGATGCTCGGCGCTCGCCACGTGGATGGCGTCCAGGCTCCGCAGATGCCGAGACGGGAACTGGCCGGCGGCGCGGAGGATGGGATCAGTCACGCGGATGCGCAGCACGCGGTCCAGCATGTCTTCGGCGGCATCCAGGATCGGCGCAGGAGCCTCAACTCGCACCAGCGCCCGGGCAAATTCGGTGCGGGCGAGGGCGCTGGTCGCGTGGCCTTCGGGGCCACGCGCCGCGAGGAAGGTCCGCAGGGCCGCCGTCTCCTGCTCCGGCACCACGAGTTTGAGCAGCGCGCAGGAACCCAGGTAGATCACCGGTCCTCCTCCTCGCGGAGCGCGATGAGGGCGTCCGCGGGTGATGCCATACCCGGTGGCGGAACGGGCGGCTCCCAGTCGGCCAGTCCGCGTGCCTCGGCGGCATTCTCCGGATCGACGGTCCCCGTGCGGATCAGATCCTCCATGACCCGTTGCCCGGGCGGCGGCGGCCCCAACACGGCGATCAGGCGACCGTTCCGGGTGATCTCCACGCGCTCGCCCGCCACGACTCGGTCGATGAGCTCGCTGGCCTGCTGTTGCAGCTGCCGGATGGGTACTCGCGTGGTCATGACTCAAGCTAGGCGCGGTGGGCGGCAGATGGGGACAACGTGCGTCGATTTACTTCGAACGAAGTACGGTCTCCTTATCCACCAGCTTCGCCATCATCCGCTCCAGTACCGCCAACTCGCCCTCCTCCAGCTCCCGCAGGCCCGCCGGGGGCGTCCCGAGGATCCGCTCGGCCTCGGCGGCGGCGACCGCGCCCGCCGCCGTTACGGTGACGATCTTGGAGCGGCGGTCGGTGGGGTGGGGCGTACGTTCCACGAGGCCGCGCTTGGCGAGGTCGTCGACGACGAGCGTGGTGTAGGGGCGGTCGGTCATGAGGTCGGCGGCGAGATCGCCGAGCTTGGCGGGGGCGGCGGCGATCCGGCGCAGGGCCTTGACGCGGAAGAAGCTCATGCCGAGGGCGTCGCAGACCTCGCTGCGGCGTTCGTTGTCCAGGACGAGGCCGCGCATGGCGGCCCAGGCGCGGGATGCGGCGGCGTCGTTCACCGGGCACCCACCACGCTCTTCGGGGTCGGCTCGCGGAGCCGTTCCGCGGTCCGGTCGGCGGTGCCGGCGGCCCAGCGGCCGGTGGTGAGCAGGCCCAGGAGCAGCACGGCAGCGCCGCAGCCGGCGATGACGGCCCAGGCGGCGATGTTCAGGCTCGCCGCGACGAGGGCGCCCACGACGGCGACGCCGAGGGACTGGCCGACCTGGCGGCTGGTGGAGGCGACGGCTGCGGCGACCCCGGCCTGGTCCCGGGGCATGCCGGAGACGGCGGTGTTGGTGATCGGGGCGTTGACGAAGCCGAAGCCGATGCCGAACAGGACGTACGCCGCGTAGAGCCGCAGGTCCGACGTGTGGGCGTTCAGCGTCGTCAGGAGCAGGCCGCTCGCGGTCGTCGCCACCCCGGCGAGCACCAGGGGCAGCCGTGGTCCCCGGTTGCCGACCATCCGTCCGGACAGCGGTGCGAAGACCAGCGCCATGACGGCCATCGGCAGCAGGTGCAGGCCCGCGTCGAGGGCGGACAGGCCACGGGTGTCCTGCAGGTAGAGGGTGTTGAGGAAGAGGAAGCCCGCCAGCGCGGCGAAGGCGCTCACCGCTATCACCGTCGCCCCGCTGAAGGGCGCGCTGCGGAAGAAGCGCAACTCGATCAGCGGTTCCACGCGCCTGCGCTCGTACCCGATCAGCGACACCAGGGCCGCCACCGCGACCCCGACACAGCCGAGGATCAGCGGCGAGGTCCAGCCCGCGTTCGGCGCCTCGATGATCGCGTACGTGAGCGTGCCGAGCAGCACGATGACCAGCAACTGGCCGACCGGGTCCACCCGGCGGGCCTTGGGTGCCCGGGACTCGGGGACGTACCGGGCCGTGAGCAGCAGTGCCGCGAGCCCGATCGGCACATTGATCCAGAAGATCGCCCGCCAGCTCGCGTACTCGACGAGCGCGCCGCCGATGATGGGCCCGGCGGCCATGCTGATGCCGACGACACCGCCCCAGACGCCGATCGCGCGGGCCCGCTCGCGGCGCTCGGTGAAGGTGTTGGTGATGATCGACATGGCGACCGGGTTGAGCATCGAGCCGCCGATCGCCTGGAGCATCCGGAAGACGATCAGCCACTGCAGGCTGGGCGCGATGCTGCACAGCACCGAGGCGATGGTGAAGAGCGCCAGCCCGGTCTGGAAGACCCGGCGGCGGCCGATCCGGTCGGCGGTGGACCCGGCCAGCATCAGCAGCGAGGCCAGGACGAGGGTGTAGGCGTCGATCGTCCACTGCAGGCCCGAGACGGAGGCGTGCAGGTCGCGCCGAAGCGAGGGCAGGGCGACGTTCAGGATCGTGTTGTCGAGGCTCACGATCAGCAGGCTCATGCAGCAGATCGCGAGGACGAGCAGGCGTCGCCGGGGGCTCAGTTCAGGCATGCGCGGAGACCTCGGATTAGTTGTACGACTATAACGGTTTCACCATACAATGAACTCGGCCATCCGTATACGCGAGAATGGACCCCATGACCGCTGACGCCGCCGCCGACACCACTCCCCTCCAGATCGGCCCGCACTCCGTGTGGCCGCCGGTCGTGCTGGCCCCGATGGCCGGCATCACCAACGCGCCCTTCCGGACCCTGTGCCGGGAGTTCAGCGGCGGCAAGGGCCTGTTCGTCAGCGAGATGATCACCACCCGGGCGCTGGTCGCGCGCAACGACAAGACCATGCACCTCATCCACTTCGACGGCACCGAGAAGCCGCGCTCCATCCAGCTCTACGGAGTGGACCCGGCGACCGTCGGCGCGGCCGTCCGCATGATCGTCGACGAGGATCTCGCCGACCACATCGACCTCAACTTCGGCTGCCCGGTCCCCAAGGTCACCCGCAAGGGCGGCGGCTCGGCGCTCCCGTACAAGCGGAATCTGCTCCGCGCGATCCTGCGCGAGGCGGTGGGCAACGCGGGCGCCCTGCCGGTCACCATCAAGATGCGCAAGGGCATCGACGACGATCACCTGACCTACCTGGACGCCGGACGGATCGCCGTCGAGGAAGGCGTGACCGCGGTCGCGCTGCACGGCCGTACGGCTGCCCAGCACTACGGCGGCAGTGCCGACTGGGAGGCCATCGCCCGCCTCAAGGAGGCCGTCCCCGAGATCCCGGTGCTCGGCAACGGCGACATCTGGTGCGCGGACGACGCGGTGCGGATGATGCGCGAGACCGGCTGCGACGGCGTCGTGGTCGGCCGGGGCTGCCTCGGGCGTCCGTGGCTCTTCGGCGACCTGGTCGCCGCCTTCGAGGGGGCGTACGCCCCCGCGACCCCGGGTCTGCGCGAGGTCGCCGGGGTCATGCGCCGGCACGCGGAGCTGCTGGGGGAGTGGCTGGAGGACGAGGAGCGGGGCGTCATCGACTTCCGCAAGCACGTCGCCTGGTACACCAAGGGGTTCTCGGTGGGCTCCGAGATGCGGCGCAAGCTGGCGATGTCCTCCTCGCTCGCCGAGCTCGACGCCCACCTGGCCGACCTCGACCTCGACCAGCCCTGGCCGGCCGGGGCGGAGGGTCCGCGCGGCCGGACCGCGGCCGGCAAGCGGGTCGTCCTGCCGGACGGCTGGCTCGGCGACCCGTACGACTGCGCTGTCGTGGGCGCGGACGCCGAGCTCGACACGTCCGGCGGTTAACCGCCGATCAGGTCCAATGTCGTTGCCGCCGTCCAGCTGAAGCTGCGGATGCCCCGCCCCTCGCCGGTGTGCGGGTCGACGTACTCGGCGAAGCCCGAGCGTCCGGCGGCGTCCAGCAGGCCCTCCCTGAGCTGCTTGGCGTCGGCCTCGGCGCCGTACTGCCGCAGGCCGCGGTGGAAGAGCCAGGCGATGTTGAACCAGGACGGGCCCCGCCAGTAGCGCGCCGGGTCGAAGGCGGGGGAGAGCAGGTCGTAGCTGGGGAGCAGGTGGACGCGGCCGAGGCCGAACCGGTCGCCGGAGGCGGTGCGCAGCAGGGCCTGGACGAGGTCCTCGGGCAGGCCGGGGACGACCAGGGGGACGAGCCCCGAAGCACTGCGCTCGTCGATCAGTTCCTCGCCGGACGGCGCGCGCAGGTCGCGGCAGCGGAAGATCCCGGCCTCGGCGTCGTAGAGCCGGTCGACGAGGGCGGCGGTGAGCTGCTGGGCCCGGTCGCGGTGCGGCTCGGGCGAGGCGCCGATGGCCTCGGCGATGTCGGCGAGGGCGTACTCGGAGACGATGAGCAGCGCGTTGAAGCAGGGGTCCTCGACGGCGAAGGCGTGCTCCAGGTGCGTGTCGTCGTAGTCGGCCTCCCGGTAGTCCGTGCAGAGCCGTACGTAGCGCCCGTAGTCGTCGTCCGTGGGACGGTCGGCGGCGTCGGAGTGGGCGAGGTCGCGGCGGATGTACGTACCCGGGTCGGCCGGCGCGATCCGGGCGAGAGGGCCGTCCCAGCAGGGGCTGTTGTCCCAGCCGGACTCCCAGGGGTGGACGATGGAGGCGAGTCCGGCGCCGCCGAGGTCGCGGTGGACGCGGAGATAGTCGTGCCACAGGACGAGCTGCGGGTACAGGCGGCTCAGGAAGCCCACCTCCAGCGAGGCGCTGGGGTCGGTGCGGTGGACCTCCCACGCGGCCAGGGCGTGCACGGGCGGCTGGACGATGCCGGACGTGCCGGTGAGGCCGCACTCGCCGGGGACGCCGACCTGCCAGAAGTCGGGGCCGGGGAAGTAGGCGTCGGCGGGGACGGAGTCGTTGAAGACGATGTGCGGGACGCGGCCGTCCGACCGCCACTGGGCGGAGAAGAGGGTCTCCAGTTCGCGGCGGGCGCGGCGCGGGGACAGATGCCGCAGTCCGATGGCGATGAAAGCGGAGTCCCAGCTCCACTGATGCGGGTAGAGGGTGCGGGAGGGGACGGTGGAGCCGCCCGCCCAGTTACCCAGGAGTACGGAGCTCGCGGCAGCGCGTAGCCCCTCGGAATCGGTGTCAGCTGAGTTCCACGGTTCACCGGGTGCGTTCAAAGGTGAGGACACGACTCCTATAACAGCAGTGAGCGTGGCGGCAAACAAAACTCTGGGGAACGTTCCACGAGATCGTCCGGGGAGTGAGACTGAAGGCGTGATTCTCGCCACGTCTGATAGGGGTATCGCTCAGATGAGCACCTCACTCTATGGCACACCTCTCCAAGGCGTGGCACTCAGTGCCATCGTTGTCGAGGTCATCTGATCAAGGAGTTCGATACGGAGCGTGTCCGACCTCGCCTCAACCGATCACGGCTCGCGATCATGTGTTCGGGAAGTGTAGGAATACCCGGCAACCCCCATTCCCTGAGATCACTTTCAATCGCACGGCGGATGGGTGGTTACGGCCATGTGACGTGGTGGTGGACGTACTGCGAGGCCTTCGAGATGGGTACGCTCCCCGCCAGTCAGGGCAACCCGGTCGCGAGGAGAGCAGTCCCGTGTCGGAACGAAACGAAAACCAGAAGTTCGTCTACGACTTCACTGAGGGCAACAAAGACCTCAAGGACCTGCTCGGCGGCAAGGGTGCGAACCTCGCCGAGATGACCAACCTCGGCCTGCCCGTCCCTCCGGGCTTCACGATCACCACCGAGGCGTGCAAGGTCTACCTGGAGTCCGGCGCCGAGCCGTCGGCGCTGCGTGACGAGGTGAGTGCGCACCTCGACGCGCTTGAGCAGCACATGGGCAAGAAGCTCGGCCAGCCGGACGACCCGCTGCTGGTGTCCGTGCGCTCCGGAGCGAAGTTCTCCATGCCGGGCATGATGGACACGGTCCTGAACATCGGCCTGTCCGACGCCTCGGTCGCCGGGCTCGCCGCGCAGGCGGGTGACGACCGCTTCGCGTGGGACTCGTACCGCCGCCTGATCCAGATGTTCGGCAAGACCGTGCTGGGCGTGGACGGCGAGCTGTTCGAGGAGGCGCTGGAGGAGGCCAAGCGGGCCAAGGGCGCCGACAGCGACCTCGGCCTGGGCGCCGACGAGCTGCAGAACCTGGTCGAGGAGTTCAAGGGCATCGTCGCCAAGGAGGCCGGCCGCGAGTTCCCGCAGGAGCCGCGCGAGCAGATGGACCTCGCCGTACGCGCGGTCTTCGACTCGTGGAACACCGACCGGGCCAAGCTCTACCGCCGCCAGGAGCGCATCCCGCACGACCTCGGCACCGCGGTCAACGTCTGTTCCATGGTCTTCGGCAACCTCGGCCCCGACTCCGGCACCGGCGTCGCCTTCACCCGCGACCCGGCCAGCGGCCACCAGGGCGTCTACGGCGACTACCTGCAGAACGCGCAGGGCGAGGACGTCGTCGCCGGCATCCGCAACACGGTGCCGCTCGCGGATCTGGAGGGCCTGGACAAGGCCTCGTACGACCAGCTGATGCAGATCATGGAGACCCTCGAAACGCACTACAGGGATCTGTGCGACATCGAGTTCACCATCGAGCGCGGCAAGCTGTGGATGCTGCAGACGCGGGTCGGCAAGCGGACGGCGGCCGCCGCCTTCCGTATCGCCACCCAGCTCGTCGACCAGCGCCTGATCGACGAGGCCGAGGCCCTCCAGCGGGTCAACGGCGCGCAGCTCGCGCAGCTGATGTTCCCGCGCTTCTCCGAGGACTCCAAGAGCGAGCGCATCGGCTGGGGCATCGCCGCCTCGCCCGGCGCGGCGGTCGGCAAGGCGGTCTTCGACTCGTACACCGCCGTGAAGTGGTCGCGGTCCGGCGAGAAGGTCATCCTGATCCGCCGCGAGACCAACCCCGACGACCTCGACGGCATGATCGCCTCCGAGGGTATCCTCACCTCGCGCGGCGGCAAGACCTCGCACGCCGCCGTCGTCGCCCGCGGCATGGGCAAGACCTGCGTCTGCGGCGCCGAGGAGCTCGAGGTCGACACCAAGCGCCGCCGGATGACCACGGCTGCCGGGCTCGTCGTCGAGGAAGGCGACATCGTCGCCGTCGACGGCTCCACCGGCAAGGTCTACCTCGGCGAGGTGCCGGTCGTCCCCTCGCCGGTCGTCGAGTACTTCGAGGGCCGCATGCACGCCGGTGCCGACGACGCCGACGAGCTGGTCGCCGCCGTGCACCGGATCATGGCGTACGCGGACCGAGTACGCCGCCTGCGTGTACGCGCCAACGCCGACAACGCCGAGGACGCCAACCGGGCGCGCCGCTTCGGCGCCCAGGGCATCGGCCTGTGCCGCACCGAGCACATGTTCCTCGGCGAACGCCGCGAACTGGTCGAGCGGCTGATCCTCGCCGACACCGACACCGAGCGCGACGAGGCACTCAGTGCCCTTCTCCCGCTCCAGAAGGCCGACTTCATCGAGCTCTTCGAGGCGATGGACGGCCTCCCGGTCACCGTGCGGCTGCTGGACCCGCCGCTGCACGAGTTCCTGCCCGACATCACCGAGCTCTCGGTGCGGGTGGCGCTCGCCGAGTCCCGCCGGGACTCCAACGAGAACGACCTGCGGCTGCTTCAGGCCGTCCACAAGCTCCACGAGCAGAACCCGATGCTCGGCCTGCGCGGCGTCCGCCTCGGCCTCGTCATCCCCGGCCTGTTCTCCATGCAGGTCCGCGCCATCGCCGAAGCCGCCGCCCACCGCAAGAACGCCAAGGGCGACCCCCGCCCCGAGATCATGATCCCGCTCGTCGGCACCGTCCAGGAGCTCGAGATCGTCCGCGACGAGGCCGAGAAGGTCATCGCCGAGGTCCAGGCCGCCACGGGAACGGACCTCAAGCTCACCCTCGGCACCATGATCGAACTTCCCCGCGCCGCGCTGACGGCCGGCCAGATCGCCGAGGCGGCGGAATTCTTCTCCTTCGGCACGAATGACCTCACCCAGACCGTCTGGGGCTTCAGTCGCGACGACGTCGAGGCGAGCTTCTTCACCGCCTACCTCGAAAAGGGCATCTTCGGCGTCTCCCCCTTCGAAACCATCGACCGCGACGGCGTCGGCGCGCTCGTGAAGTCCGCCGCCGAAGCCGGCCGCGCCACCAGGCCCGATCTGAAGCTCGGTGTCTGCGGCGAACACGGCGGCGACCCCGAGTCCGTCCACTTCTTCCACGAGGTCGGCCTCGACTACGTCTCCTGCTCCCCGTTCCGCATCCCCGTCGCCCGACTCGAGGCCGGGCGGGCGGCCGCCCTCAGCAAGTCCACCAACGACAGCCGGTAGGCACGCAGGGCCCACGGGCCCGTAAAGACCATCTCCGCACCCTCACCGGGGGCGGCGCCTTGTGCGGAGGCGCCGCCCCCGTCTTTGTGACCTGCGCCGATTGGGCTGCACTGCCTGTGGGCAGGGCTGGGTGCCCGGCGGTCGCGGGGCCGCCGGGTGTCGGGGTTGTCGGTCAGCCGATCGAAAGGGGACAGGTCATGGCACCTGGGGTGTAGCCCGCACGGTGAAGAACACGCTAAAGATCTCGTTGGCCAGATCAAGGCGCCACTGGTAGCGCCCGGGGGGGATGGGCAACGGGCTGACGTTGAGCGCGAACGAGGCGTCGATCGAGGAACCGTGCGCCAGGCCTGGCGGCCGTCCTACTTCTAGCTGGCCTTGGCTGGAGATGGCCTGCGGTCCTGCCGGAGTCTGGACGGCCACAGGCTGACCATCCGAGTCGAGCAACGAAAACAGCATCGTGATCTTTTCGTTTGCTCGATCCCACGGCACCTTGATGAGAACAGCCAATCCCATGGGGGCTGTCGGCGATGACGTCTGAGACCAGCCTGCCCCGAGCATGTGAATCTTGCCGGTGGCGGGTTCTGCCTGTGCAGCGTCACAGAGGATTAGCTGCGCTTCGATCGGTGATGGCATTAGCGACCTGCGAGTTCCCTACTCAGTTGGTTGGTAGCGCTGGTCAGTATCGGTTCCAGAACAGCAACGCCGAGATGAGCGGTGTGGCCGAGACTTGGGGGCGCCGTCTCGTGCTTCTCACCGCGCTCGAACCGGGCAGCTACCTCGGTCTGCGGCTCGTCGTCCTCATAGAAGTCGTTCTCGGTGCTCATGCGACCATCCTCCCTCGTCGGGCTTCCCGCAGCGACAGCTCAAGCCTGTGGGTATGCGCTTCCAAGGTGCCACGCATCGCCCATCGGATCGAGAGCTGGGTACAGAACCGCCAGAACGCGCCTGTTTGCGATCCACGTCTCGACGATTACGCGCCTCCCCCTGTCCGGGCTGTCGTCCCAGACATAGCGAAGCCCAGCCTTGCAGACCACGGCGTCGCGGATGTCGTCTGGATGCACCCCGTGCAATTGGATGATCTTTTGCTCAGTGCGATCGCTGATATGCAGCTTTGCTACCCACAGCGACGCCACAACATCCCCGATCTAACCTGGTGCTCATGTTCAGGGGCAGAGCGTAGTCGATGATGTCCAATGTATCTAGTTCGTCTAAAAAGATCATTTATCGCATGGATATACGGGCGGCTCTGCGGCGGGCCATGAGAACTTGCCCGCCAATACCCTCCCGCGCGGGCGAGCACGCCGAGCGGGTGTCCGCCGCTGTGGACACCCCAGCTGGGAGTGCACTGAGGTGCGCCCGCCGCAGCCTCGGGCGGCGCTGGGCACGTGGATACACCGCTGCGTCTGGTCATCGAGCCCCCGTCGCGGACGGGCGGCCGACGGTTGTGGGTCGACGGCGAGATCCTCGGCGTCGTGTACGGATGGCGGGACGTGGCGGAGTTCCGCGCCGCGCCGGCCTGGACGCCGATACCCTCGCGCCTGACAATCCGGTGCTCGACTGGCACGGGGGCGGACCCGACGTGTGGATGTGACGACGACCAGCGCGACGGCCCCAGGGGCGGACGTGCGAACACCTCCCGGGGCCGCCTGCTGCCCGCGTCCCCCACCATCTGGGCAGGGAGGGCACACCTCGCGCGAAGGTGCCGGTACGCGGGCGTAGGAGGGGCGCCGCCGTTCGCTCGGGGGAACCTCGACGGCGCCCCGGTCCTAGAGCTGTGCGCCGCCGGCGCCGATGTATGCGGTCCACAGCTTCTGGCCGTCCTCGCATCGGCCGTTCGCCGAGTTGCACCACGCGGGGCAGCCGCGAAGGTGGGTGAGGAACGCGACGTATGCCGTCTCGACGGGTGAGGCAGCGTCGCGGGTGGCGTGCCAGACCTCGCCGAGCTTGCTCGTGACCTCGCGCACGCGCTCGGCCTCCTCAGCCGGCGTCGCGTCGGGCACGTCGACCAGGAGGTCACGGATGGCGCGGCCGAGAGCTTCGGAGCGCCGACCGAACTGGTCGTCTGGGGCGCTCACGCTTGCCTCCCGGTCGGCGTCTTGGTCGTCTCGCAGTTCGGTGCGCACGCCCACAGTTCGGTGGGCACGGTCTTGGAGCCGTACGGGATGTCGTAGACGACGATGGAGCGGTCTATGTAGAGGCGGCGGTCGCACAAGGCGCAGAACCAACCGTTGATCTGCTCTTGGCGGAGCGCCGACACATTCAGTGCCGCTCCGCTGGTCGCGGTGCTCACCGGACTGCGCAGGCGGTCGCTGAGCGGTCGCCCACAGTGTTCTTGTCTGGCGGGAGCCAGGACGGGCGGTTAAGGCGGTCTGTGGTGGTTCCCCGAGCGTGCATGCCTGGACGGTAGGGCGCTGGGTTGCCGCACTATTGGCGGGTTGCTCGGAATTTCTCCGGAGCGTGGCCGGGCTGCTCGGGATTGCTCATGCGAGGTCGAGCGCAGCCCTCGCGCGGGCAATCAGTCGGTGCGCGACAGGTCCATAGGCGGCGCTGGCGTCGAGGCGTTCCCAGACCTTGCCGTACAGCGCGATATCCGCCGCGTCGTCGAGCCACATCTCGGCGTTGATCGTCTCGACGATCACCAGTCGCTCGTCATAGATCCAGAACCCGTGCCGAGGCGTCATCGTCAGGGCGGCCTCGAAGGGGATGATGCCGAGCGAAACGGTGTCGAGGCCGATCAGCCCGGCGAGGCGGTCGAGTTGCGCGGCCAGCACCTCGGGCGGACAGATGCGCACACGCAACGCCCCCTCCCACAGCAGGGCACGGAACTCGTGACCGGGCTCGTAGAGGGTCGCCTGCCGCTTCATGCGGGCCCGCACGGCAGCCTCCGTATCCCGAGGTGTCTGCCGCAACTCGGCGTTGTGCAGTAGCAGGTGCCGGGCGTAGTCCGCGGTCTGGAAGATGCCTGGCACGACGGTCGCCTCGTAGGCCCGCACGGTACGGCTGGCCAGGTGTTCGACGGCCGCCGTCTCCTGCCGGGCGCGGTGGCCGGCGGCGAGCTGGCGGCGCCACGACCGGTAGTTCGTCTCCAGCCCGGTCAGCCGGCCTTTCAGCTCGGCCGCGCTTCCGGGGCTGCCGACGCCTCGGCCCACACGGTCAGATCGGCGTTCTTCGGGGTCTGGCGGCCGTTCTCCAGCTTGGACACCTTCGAGGGCAGCCAGCCGCAGCGAGCGGCCAGTTCGCGGCCGGAGAGCCCGGCCTCGGTGCGCAGCTCACGGAGCCGGGCACCGAGGGCCATGCGTGCCTGCTGGAAGTCCGTCGTCACACGGCTGACGGTACCTGCGCCTGAAATTCCACGGTGGGCACTGCGTAGTGCCAGGCAGCATCCCGGGCCTGGCAGGCGGCGAGGACCTGCGTGGGGTCCTCGATCACCTCGACGCCGAGGGTGACGCCCTCCTGATCGATGTGGAACGTCACCAGCGTGCGGGCGTCGAAGAGCCAGAAGTCGTACGACGGCAGGCCGATGCGCTCGGCCTGTGCGCGGTACAGGTTCCTGATGTCCTCGCCGGCCTCGACGTTGCCCAGACCGGTGGCGAGCAGGAAGCGCTGGCCGTCGGTCGGCGGGTCGTCGACCAGCCGCACCCGCTCGAACCGCTTGCCTCGCTCGGCCTGGGCACGGACGTTGGCGTGCCATGGACTGCCGGGGTTGTAGCCGAAGCGTTCGCCTTGCTCGAAGCGCTGCCAGCTGGGGCTGACGCGGTCCGTTGCGTATCCGCGCTGGGTCTCCAGCCGCCAGGCCGTGTGCTCGAACTCGTTGAAGAGATGCGTGATCTCTTCGAACGGGATCAGGTCGGGCACGCCTTACTCCTTCGGTGCGAAGCGGGTGAGCAGCTCGCGCGGGATGACGACGAACGCCTCGTGCGCGGCAACGTCCTTGAGCTGAGCGACGTCCTCGGGGTCGGTGACGGCGTTGCCCTGGACGAGGATCTCGCCTGTGTCGAGGTCCTCGTACAACGTCGGGCAGTTGCCGTCCTCGGACGTCGTGCCAATGAAGCGCAACCTGCGGGCCATGGCGTTCCCCTCTCGTACAGCCGGCCACGGTGCCTGACCTTGGCGCACGGTAACGGCGTGGCCGAGGGGCGCAACAGGGCGCCTCCGGTGCCGCTACGGCATCCTCCCCCTGCCGGGCACCTGCGATGCGATCATGCACGACCCGATCCGCGCCCATGCCCACGTCGCAGATCTCCGCCCGAACGAGGGGATTGATCCGCGCACAGGGCTGGACGGCGATTGCCGAGACCAAGCGGAGAGCAACCTCGGTCCGACGACCGGATCGACGTCAGGAGAAAGACCATGGACCCGACCGAGCGTGCCCTTCAAGCGCGCCTCGCCGCGTACAAGAGCTGGGCCGCGACACCCGACCGAGCGAGCCGTACGGTCGCTGCACGAGGCCTCCAGCCACACACGATTCGTGAGGCAGGCCCGCGAGATGCACCCCGACGGGACCGAGGATCAGATTGCCAAGGTCGCGGAGTCTCTGCGGAAGGCGTTCTACGCCGAGTTGGGACTCAGATCAGCGCAGGCCCGGCGGATCAAGCAGGAAATGCGGGAGGCGGAACGACGCCGAACGGACGGGTAGTGAGCGACTGGCCGGCCACTTGTTGACGGAGCGTGCTGATCTCGCTGAGCAGCTTTTCCAGCAGGTCATTGCTGACGAATGGCACCCGTGTCCCCCTCGGATAGGCATCGCTCCGGTTGAGGATCAGGCTTCGGATCTTTCGCCCACAAGGACGCGAATTGGCCACGGCTTCCTCGCCCGCCGGAAGATGGGCAGCCAGACGACTTGGGGCGCCGAGTCTTGCAACGTCACAGAATGACCACATGCCAGACGAAGGCGGCCTCACGCACGACGATGTCCTCTCAGACGCCACCGAGGGGGACACGATGCCCAGTTACAGCGACGTGCACAAGGCCGTTCGGGTCGAAAAATTCAGAATCTGGTTGGCGTGGGCGTCGGGCGGGGCCATCTGGCTGATCATCACCAACGCGACCAGGAACGTTCCGATCCTGAGCGTGATCACGCAGGTGCTGCTCGTCGCCCTCGGCATTTTCTTCACCGTCGCCGCACTGACGATGACGAGGAAGCTGAACGCCAAGGCGGACGCGGCCCGCAAAGAAGTTCTCGGCGAGCTGTGACCAGGCTGCGGGTGTGTCGGCCTAGTTGTGGATTTGCTCGTTGATGACGTCCTCAGCGATCTGTGAGACCTCGTCCGAGGTACGTCCTTGGCAGGCGGGGGGATCGGTGGGCGCCCCGGCGAGGGTGACCGTGCCCGGCTCGTATTGATCTTTGAGGGCGTCGTGGCAGCCCGCTGGGCCGGGCGGGTACGCCTTGACGGGTGCTGCGGGCGCATTGGTGGGTGCGGACGGCGTGGTGTCGGAGCTGCTGGAGCAGGCGGCGAGGAGGGCGGCGCCGGCGAACAGCGGCGCGGCAGTGGTGCGGGTGTGCATGATCCCCATGGGATGTGACTGGGGGCAGCATGTTGTCATGGTTTACCTGCTTGCATGACTCCGTGACCCTCTCGTGGCTTCGTCACTTCCGTTGGCCATGGGGTCGCCGTGTGTTGGGTCACTCGTAGGCGGTAATGATACGGCGAATCGGGGCATTCTTCTTCCATAAGGCCTCGGGTTGGGCCAGAGTGTCAGTCCTCTGTTCCAAACTGGAGTCACTGATTGGCGTCTTGGGGGTAGGCGATGAGTGTGACCATCAATGAGCAGCGGACATCCGAACACGACGACGATGTTGTCATCGAGCTGACCTCGGAAGAGTTCCACGACGCAGCGCGGCAGGCCTTGCAACGGCTTGGGCTGACGTATGCCGAGCTGGAAGAGCAGGCACACCGTCACGACTTCGAGTCCTCCCGGGCCCAGATGCTGTGGATGGCCATCGGCGGCACGGTTGATCTCTGACGCTCTACAAAGCCAGGCCAGGGCGTTCGCCGAGGAAATACAGGGATTACTGAACCGCACCGTGTGCAGTCATGTGCAGATGAAGGCCGTGGCTCGGCCTACCGCGGACGGCGGGCGGACGTTCTCCCTCGGGCACCAGCTGACGAAGATGCTCGAGCCGGTCCGGTTCCCGCTACGGATCGGCAACCAGAAGCCGCGCCTGTGGATGGACCTTAGCTTCGTATGTCACCTGGACGCCGAGGAGGAGTACCTGATGGTGCTCTCCTCGTTCTTCGGCGTGTTCGCCAGCGAGAGCGCGAAGGATGCCTTGTTCCACTACGACTACGAGAGGAACAAGCGGGACGACTACCCGGACGCGCATCTGCAGGTCGCCGGCCAGGAGGAGACGCTGGCGGCGCTGCTGCCGGGCAGGCCACTGCCGAAGCTGCACTTTCCGGTTGGCGGGAAACGCTTCAGGCCGTGCCTTGAGGACGTCATCGAGTTCCTGGTCCGTGAGGGGCTGGCGGAGGCTCGGGACGGCTACAAGGATGTGCTGGAGGCTGGGCGGGCCCGGTTCCGCCGTAACCAGTTGCGGGCAGCGATGAGGCGGAGCCCTGAGATCGTGGAGGATTTCGTCCGCGAGATGGGGCTCGTCAAGGACTGACGGCGCCCATCCGGCCTAACCCGCTGGGCGCCCAATCCGCGTATCCCGCAGGCTGACCTCATGCGTGCCATCTGGTCGGGCCTGTGGCGTTCGGCCTGGTCAGCGTGCCCGTCGAGCTGTACTCCGCGATGGAGGAACAGGGCCCGGGTCTGCATCAGGTGCACATGTGTGGGTCGCGGATCCCACGCCGCAGGGTGTGCGGGGCCTCACGGACGGCGGAGTATGACCCGCGTCGGCCAGTGACAGAACCGTGACCGCGTGTGCGAGCGGCCCTGCGCTCGGGACAGGGCCGTCACCGCCAGCCCCCGCCCTGTTCAGCCAGCGCTGGCGCGACGCCCCGCGCCACCAGCCGCCGCCTAGAGCCCCGCGTACGTGACGCCCGTGAGCTGCTCGGAGGCCGCCCACAGGAGTTCGGCGGCGCGGTCGTCGCGGGTCCAGGGGGCGCGCCAGGAGGGGGCGGGGGAGCCGCGCCAGCCCTGGAGGCGGGGGCCGGTGAAGGAGTCGGGGGTGACGGAGGGGGCGGTGGCGGCGTAGAGGGTGGGGAGGGCGCCGGCGTCGGCGGACTGGGCGATGACGCGGTTGGCCAGGGTTGCGACGCGCTCGGCGATGTGGCGGCCCTCCATGCGTACGCCGGCGGTCTGGAGGTTCGTGGAGGCGTAGCCGGGGTGCGCGGCGGCGGCGACGGTGTCGGAGCCGGCGGCGGCCAGGCGGCGGGCCAGTTCGTGGATGAAGAGCAGGTTGGCGCTCTTGGAGCGGCCGTACGCGACCCAACGGCGGTAGCGGCGCTCGCTGTTGAGGTCGTCGAGGTCCACGTTGGACAGGGCGTGCATGCCGCTGGAGAGGCTCACCACGCGCGAGCCGGGGGTGGCGAGCAGCTGCGGCAGGAGCAGCCCGGTCAGGGCGAAGTGGCCGAGGTGGTTGACGCCGAACTGGGTCTCGAAGCCGTCGGCCGTGGTGCCGTGGGGGAGGGCCATGACACCGGCGTTGTTGATCAGGAGGTCCAGCCGCTCGTCGTCGTAGTTCTTGGCGAAGCCGCGTACGGTCGACAGGTCGCCCAGGTCGAGGTGGCGGTAGCCGGCCCGGGCGGACGGCACCTCGTGCTGGAGCCGCCGCACGGCGTCCTGGCCGCGCTGTTCGCTGCGGCAGGCCAGCAGGACGCGGGCGCCGTGGCGGGCCAGCTCGCGGGCGGTGACGTATCCGATGCCGCTGTTGGAGCCCGTGACGACGGCGGTGCGGCCGGTCTGGTCGGGGATGTCGTTCGCGGTCCAGGCCATGCGGATCTCTCTCCTCGTTCGCGTACGAGCCGTGTCCCCCCGGTGTCGTTGTCCCGCTCGGTCAGGGTAGTTCAGTCGTCGATTCCGGTGCGCTCCACGCCCGCGGGCCGTCCCCTGCGAACCGGAACCCCCGCCCGCACGGCCGGTGTTGGAACCGCAGGCGGCACGAAAGCGCCCCGGGACCCTGTCGGGCCGGTCCCGGGGCATGCCCAACCCGGGGCGCTTGGCGGCGCCCCTGTTGCGGTCGGATCAGGTCAGGTGTGCGGCTTGTCGTCTCCAGAGCCGAACTCGTCGTTCAGCTTCTGCTGCGCCGTGTCGGTCTGGCCGCTGTACTTGTTCTGGGTCTTCGCGTCGAACGCGTCGCCGGCCTTTTCCACGCCCTGGCGGGCCTGGTCCGGGTGACCCTTGAGCATGTCCTTGATCTTGTCCAGCATGGACATGAAAGTCCTCCTTGCCGTGAAATGGCACTGTCTTCAGGATCGCCGCCCGGCCCGGGATCCGCATCCGCAGGGCTCTGACCAGCGCTATTTCACCTGCACCTCGCAGACCAGTCGCCGCCGGTGGTCCACCGTGCGCTCCTCCCCGGTCAGCGTCAGCGGCACGCGATGCCGTACGTCGCCGCTGGACGCGGCCAGACGCAGCTCCAGCGCGCCGGGCTCGACGATCCGATGCCCCTGGGCGAGCGTGTACGAGGCCAGGTCGGCGTGGAAGGTGAAGCGGACCTCCGCCGAGGCGCCCGGGTCGAGCGGCACGCGGGCGTAGCCGACCAGCCGTACGACGGGGCGGGTGATCCGGGCGACCGGGTCGTGCAGATAGAGCTGGACGACCTCGGTGCCGGGCCGGGGGCCGGTGTTGCGGACCGTGAGGCGCAGGGTCGTCTCGCCGTCGGTGGGCAGCTCGGCGGTGTCGGTCTCCGGCTCGTCCCAGGCGAAGGTGGTGTACGACAGCCCGTGCCCGAAGGCGTACAGCGGCGTCGGGTCGATCGTGCTGGCCTCCCCCCGCTGCCCCAGCGGCGGCGCGAGGTACGTCCACGGCTGCGCCGCCGGCCCATGGGGCACGCTCACCGGCAGCCGCCCCGACGGATTCACCCGCCCGCTCAGCACTCCCGCCACTGCTGGGCCGCCCTCCTGGCCGGGGAAGAAGGCCTGCACGATCGCGGCCGCCCGGTCCGCCCAGCGGCCGAGGGCGTACGGGCGGCCGGTCAGCAGCACGATGACCACGGGGGTGTCTGCGGCGAGGAGCTT
This sequence comes from Streptomyces sp. NPDC059373, assembly GCF_042751495.1. Taxonomy (NCBI): domain Bacteria; kingdom Bacillati; phylum Actinomycetota; class Actinomycetes; order Kitasatosporales; family Streptomycetaceae; genus Streptomyces; species Streptomyces sp. NPDC059373. The sequence goes on from NZ_JBHYXC010000004.1 coordinate 165,153, forward strand.
GTCGAGCAGCTCGCCCTGCCCTTCCGGGAGGGTCAGGTCGGCCGCGTCGCACCCCTCGCCGGAGGTGCCCCGGCCGAACAGCCCCGACCGGTCGCCGACGACCGCGATGCACACGTCCACGTCGGTGGGCTCGGTGAACTCCGCCTCCGGCAGCTCGGTGCGCAGCGCCTCCAGCACCGTCGGGACGTCGATGCCCATCGGCAGCCCGGGGTGCTCGACGCCGACGTGCCGGGGAAAGGTGTAGCAGCCCAGCATCGCCGCCGGGTCGTCGGCGAGCGGGCCTACCACCGCGATGCGGGCGTCGGGGCGCAGGGGGAGCGTGCCGTCGTTGGCCAGGAGGACGACGGACTCCTCCGCCAACTGCCGTGCGACGGCGCGCATTTCGGGCGGATCCAGGTCCACCGTCGCCGGCGGCTGAGGAAGGGTGCCGTCCAGCAGGCCCAGCTCGGCCTTCTGCGTGAGCACCCGCAGCGCGGCCCGGTCGACCAGCGCCTCCGGCACCGTTCCGGCCCGTACGGCGTCCCGCAGCGGCGGGCCGAAGCAGCGGACGCCCGGCAGCTCGACGTCCACGCCCGCCGCCAGCGCGAGGGCGGCGGCCTGTGCGGGGGACCCGGCGAGGCGGTGGGACAGCTCGACGAAGGACACCCCGAAGTAGTCGGCGACGACGGTGCCGGTGAAGCCCCAGGTGTCGCGGAGCAGCTCGGTCAGCAGCCAGGGGTCGGCGTGGGCGGGGACGCCGTCGGTGTCGGTGTAGGCGGCCATGACCGAGCGGGCGCCGCCGTCGCGCAGGGCCGTCTCGAAGGGCGGCAGGATGACGTCGGCCAGTTCGCGCGGACCGATGGAGACGGGGGCGTGGTTGCGGGCGCCGCGGGAGGCGGAGTAGCCGGCGAAGTGCTTGAGCGTGGCCACGATGCCGGCCGACTCCAGCCCGCGTACGTACGCCGTGCCGATGGTGGCGACCAGGTACGGGTCCTCGCCGATGGACTCCTCCGTACGGCCCCAGCGGGGGTCGCGTACGACGTCCAGGACCGGCGAGAGCCCCTGGTGGATGCCGACGGCCCGCATGGAGCCGCCGATCAGCTCGGCCGCGCGCCCGACCAGCGCCGGGTCGAAGGAGGCGCCCCACGCCAGGGGGGTGGGGAAGACGGTGGCGCCCCAGGCGGTGAAGCCGGTGAGGCACTCCTCGTGGGCGACGGCGGGGATGCCGAAGCGGTTGGCGGCGGCTATACGGGCCTGGGTGCGGGCCAGTTCCGCCGCCCCCCGGGCCGGATCGATCGGGGCGGTGCCGAAGGAGCGGGTCAACTGGCCGAGCCCGTACGGCAGGAGCGCGTCGAGGTCGACCTGCTCGCTGACCTCGTGCTGGAGCGGGGCGACGTCCTCGCCGGCGTCCGAGGTCTCGGAGCCGGGCCAGACGGCGTAGAGCTGGGCGAGCTTCTCCTCGAGGGTCATCAGGGCGAGCAGATCGGCGGCGCGGACGACTGCCGGGAGGGTGGGGTCCTGCCAGGGCCGGGTCATGGAACTCCTTACGGGGTACGGGGCTCAGCCCTTGGTCGCGCCGACCGTGATACCGCCGATGAGCTGCCGCTCGGCGACGGCGTAGAAGGCGAGGGCGGGGACCATGGCGAGGACGAGGTAGGCGAAGACGCGGGCGGTGTCGGACGCGTACTGGCCCTGGAACTGCTGGAGGCCGACCGGGATGGTCCACCACTTCGGGTCGTTGAAGACCAGCAGGGGCAGGAAGAAGTTGTTCCAGCTGGCCACGATCGCCAGCACCGACACCGTGCCCAGCGCCGGCCGGGCCAGCGGCAGCAGTACGCGCCAGAAGAAGCCGAACGCCCCGCAGCCGTCCAGGGTCGCCGCCTCCTCCAGCTCCGCCGGGATCTCCCGGAAGAAGCCGCGCAGGATGACGACGGTGAGCGGCAGCCCGAACGCGGCCTGGGGAAGGATCACGCCGAGCGGATTGTCCAGCAGTCCCACGGAGCGCAGCAGGATGAACAGCGGCACGGCCGCCACCGCGAACGGGAACATCAGCCCCATCGTCAGCAGGCCGAACATCAGCTCCCGCCCCCGGAAGGCGAATCGCGCGAAGGCGAAGGCCGCGAGCGCGGAGGCCGACACGGTGAGGACCGTGGTGCCCAGGGCGATGAGCGTGCTGGAGCCGATGGCCCGCCAGAACGTGCCGTCGCCGAGGAGGTCGGTGTAGTTGGCGGTCACCCAGGGGTGGGGCAGTCCGAAGGGGTTGGTGGAGAGCTGGTCGGTGGACTTGAAGCCGGAGATCAGGCCGTAGAGCAGCGGCGTCACCATCACCGCGCCGACCAGCCAGGCGATGACATACACGGGCAGACGTTTCATGAGCGCGCTCGCATGGTGGTGATGGCTCCTTCGGTGTCACGGCGCATGACGAAGCGCTGGTAGAAGAACGCGAAGACCAGGCTGATCAGGAACATCGCGACGCTGATCGCGCTGGCGTAGCCCACCTGATAGCGCTTGAAGCCGTACTGGAACATGCTGATCGCCATCGTCTCGGAGGCGTGGTCCGGGCCGCCCTCGGAGATGATCCACACCAGGTCGAAGAGCTGGATGGTGTAGATGACGGAGAGGAAGACGCTGATCCGGATGGTCGGGCCGAGCAGCGGCAGGGTGATGTGCCGGAAGCGGGCCCAGGCGCCGGCGCCGTCGATCTTGGCCGCCTCGTGCAGCTCGGCGGGGATGCCCTGGAGGCCGGCGAGGTAGAGCATCGTGTAGAAGCCGAAGTACTTCCAGGCCAGGGTCAGGCAGAGGGTCGCCAGGACGGTGGAGGGGTCGGCGAACCACCGTCCGCCCAGGCTCTCCAGTCCGACCGCGGACAGTAGGTGGTCGGCCAGGCCGTCCCCCGGGGCGAAGATCATGCTGAACAGCACGCCGGTGATGACCTCGGACAGGACGTAGGGCGCGAAGAACAGCATTCGGTACACGGACCGGCCGCGCAGCCGCTGGTTCAGCAGGACCGCCATGGCCAGCGCGAAGGGCAGCTGGAAGACCAGGCCGAAGGCGATCAGCAGGAAGCCCCGCCACAGGTCGCCGAGAAAGACCGGATCGCCCAGCAACGTGCTGAAGTTGCCCAGCCCCGTGAAGTCCGACGGCATCCCGAAGCCGCCCCAGCGGAACAGGCTCGAGTAGAGGGCGAAGAGGATCGGGAGGAGTACGAACGCCGCGAACAGCACGAGCGCGGGCACCGTGAAGACGAAGGCGGTCAGCCACCGCGCCATACGGCGCGTGGCGGGTGGGCGTGTGCCGGGTGCCCCGCGCTTTGTGGCCGCCGGGCCCGTCACGTCGGCCGCGTCCTTGGCGGCTTGCTGGTCACGCAGGTGGATCGCCGTCATCACCATCCCTCTCGAGCCCAACGCATGGGCCGATACGGCGCCGCCCGCCCCGGCGGGAGCTGCCGGGCCGGTGAAGCGGCGCAGCTACTGGCTCTTCGCGACCTGGGTGATCGACCGGGCGACCTGCTCCGGCGACTTGTTGCCCGCGATGAGCGCGGCCACGCTGTCGTTGACCTCCTGGCCGACCGCCGGGGCGTAGGCCTGGTCCAGGTAGAGCTGGAAGCCGGTGGCCTGGTCGAGGGCCGTCGAGACCGCCTTGAGGTTGGCGTCCGTCAGGGCGCTCGCCGCGTCCTTGACCACCGGGAGCACGCCGGTCCCGGTCACCAGCTTCTTGTCGAAGGCGGTGTCGGCGAAGAACTTGAGGAAGTCCACCGCCGCCTGCGGCGCGTCCTTGCGCACCGCGTGCCCGCCGCCACCGCCGAAAGCCTCGGTCAGCGCGCCCGCCCCGCCCTGCACCGCCGGGAAGGAGAAGAAGCCCAGGTCCTTGCCGAGGCCCTTGCCTGAGGTCTTCTCCACGCTCGGCGCCCACTGGCCCATCAGTTCCATGGCCGCCTTGCCGTTGCTGACCGAGGCGGCCTGCCCGCTGGGCGTCGAGTAACCGGCGCCGAGGAAGCCCTTCTGGAACGGCTGAAGGGCGACCAGGTCCTTGAGGTGCTGCCCGGCCGCGACGAAGCCCTGGCCGGTGAAGTCGTTGTCGGTGGCGGCCTTCTGGAGCGCCTCGAGCCCGGCCGTACGCATGGCGAGGTAGGCCCAGTAGTACATGCCGGGCCATTTCTCCTTGCCGGCCAGAGCGATGGGGGTGATTCCCCTCGACTTCAGCTTGTCCACCGCGTCGAGGTAGTCGCTCCAGGTGGTGGGCGGGGTGTCGATGCCGGCGGTGGCGAAGAGCGCCTTGTTGTACCAGAAGCCGACGGCGCCGATGTCGAAGGGAATCCCGTACGTCCTGCCGTCGAATTGATACGCCGTCAAGGAGGCGGGCACGAAGCCCTTCGTCCAGGATGCGGTGGAGGAGGTGAGGTCCTCGACGAGCCCGGCGTCGATCTGCTGCTTGAGGACGCCGCCGCCCCAGGTGTGGAAGACGTCCGGCAGCTTCCCCGAGGCGGTGAGCGCCGTCATCTTCGACTTGTACGCCTCGTTCTCCAGCGTGACGATCTTGATCTTCACGTCCGGGTTCTTCGCCTCGAACTCCTTGGCGCGCTGGGCCCAGATCGCCTTGGCGGGGTTGGTGGTGGTGATGTTCCACCACTCGATGGTGGTCTTCCCCGAGGAGTTCCCTCCGCCGGAGGAGCCGCCGCAGGCGCTCAGCGTGCTCGCGGCGAGCCCGGCGGCGGAAGCCGCCAGAAGGCCGCGCCGGGTCAGGGAGGAAGACGTGTTGCCCAGTGCTGGTCGCATCGCGCACCTTCCGGAAGGCTGCCGATAATTATCGGACCGATGCCGTCGGAAGTTACGGACGTGCCACGCCCCTGTCAACGGATCTGACAGAACCCGTCAGCCGGCGTCAGCCACGGGCCGCCGTGCTCGCCCGGATCACCAGCTCGGTGGCCAACTCCAGGCGCGGGGAGTCGATTTCCTCACCGCGCGCCTGGCGCAGCACCGTACGCGCCGCCAACTTGCCCATTTCCACCAGCGGTTGGCGCACGGTCGTCAACGGCGGTGCGCACCACCGCACTTCGGGCAGGTCGTCGAAGCCGACGACGCTGACGTCCTCCGGCACCCGCAGCCCGCGCCGCCGCAGGGCCTCGATGGCGCCCAGGGCCATCTGGTCGCTGGAGGCGAAGATCGCGGTGGGCGGTTCGGCCAGATCCATCAGCCGGCCGCACGCGGTGAAGCCGCCCTCGTGGTAGAAGTCGCCCTGCATCACCAGGCCGTCGTCCACTCCGACGCCAGCCGCCTCCAGCGCGGCGCGGTAGCCGTCGAGCCGGGCCCGGCTGCACAGCAGACGCGTCGGACCGGCGATGAAGCCGATCCTGCGGTGGCCCAGGCCCAGCAGATGATCGGTCGCCGCCATGCCGCCGGCCCAGTTGGTGGCCCCTATCGTCGGCACGTCCAGTGCCGGGGAGCCGGCCGGGTCGACCACGACGATCGGCACGTTGAGGCGCCGCAGCTCCTCGTGAAGTACCGGCTCCAGTACGGAGAGCACCAGGATCACGCCGTCCGACGCGCGGTCGCGCAGGTTCTTCATCCACTGCCGTGCCGAGCCCGCGCGCCCGTGGATCGCGGACACGACGGTGCCGAAACCGGCGGCGTGCGCGACGTCCTCGACCCCCCGGATGATCTCCACCGCCCATGGGCTGTCCAGGTCGTTGAAGACCAGGTCGAGCAGCGCGGCGCGGTCGCCCGGCGTGGTCGTCCGCCGTCGGTAGCCATGCTGCCGCAGCAGGTCCTCGACCTTGGCCCGGGTCTCCGGGGCCACGTCCGAGCGGCCGTTGACCACTCGCGAGACGGTCGGTACGGATACGCCCGCCGCTGCGGCGATGGCGGTGATGGTGACCTTCCGTCCGCCCGCCGCCCGCACCTGTTCCGTCATGTGGCCCCTCCTTGTACCGAAACCTTTCAGGGACTGGCCCCGGGCCGAGCGTACTCCGGAAAGCGCTGTCACAGGCGTTGACGCACCCCCCGCCCGGCTCTACGGTTTCCCCCGCACCCTCGGAAATCTTGCGGCAATCTTCCGGAAAAGAGGGCACCCCCACATGAACCTTCAGCTTCAGGGCTTACGCAGAGCCGCAATCGCCGTCACCGGTGCGGCCGCGCTCCTCCTCGGCCTTGCGGGCACCAGCCACGCCGCCGGCACCGACCCCGTACTGCGCGACCTCGCGACGGCCAAGGGGAAGTACATCGGCGTCGCGGCCACCGCGAGCGAGCTGAACATCAGCTCGTACGCCTCCATCGCCGGGACCCAGTTCAACTCGGCCACCCCCGGCAACGAGATGAAGTGGGAGTCCGTCGAGCCCACCCGGGGCACCTACAACTGGTCCGGCGGCGACAACCTCGTCAGCTTCGCCCAGGCCCACACCATGCAGGTACGCGGCCACACCCTGGTCTGGCACAGCCAGCTGCCGAGCTGGCTCACCTCGGGCACCTTCAGCAACGACGAGCTGCACGCCCTCATGATCAAGCACGTCACCGACGAGGTCACCCACTTCAAGGGCAAGATCACCCACTGGGACGTCGTCAACGAGCCGCTCAACGAGGACGGCACCTTCCGCGCCAGCCTCTGGTACAACCAGCTCGGCTCCTCCTACATCGCCGACGCCCTGCGCGCCGCCCGCGCCGCCGACCCCGCCGCCAAGCTCTACATCAACGACTACAACACCGACGGCACCGGCGCGAAGTCCGACGGCATGTACAACCTCGCCAAGTCCCTCCTCGCGCAAGGCGTCCCGCTCGACGGCATCGGCTTCCAGGGCCACCTCATCGTGGGCTCGGTCCCCTCCACCATCCAGGCCAACCTCCAGCGCTTCGCCGACCTCGGCCTCGACGTGGCCGTCACCGAGCTCGACATCCGCATGACCCTCCCCGCCACGACCGCCCTGCTCGCCCAGCAGAAGGCCGACTTCAAGTCCGTGGTCAGCGCCTGCGTCGCCGTCTCCCGCTGCGTCGGCGTCACCGTCTGGGGTCTGACCGACGCCACCTCGTGGATCCCCGGCGTCTTCCCCGGCCAGGGCGCGGCCACCCCGTACGACGAGAACTACCAGCCCAAGCCGGCGTATTACGGCATCGCCGAGGCGCTGGGCTGGACCGGTACCGTCCCGGCCGCCGGCTGCACGGTCACGTACGGCGTGAACCAGTGGAACACCGGCTTCACGGCGAACATCACCGTCAAGAACACCGGCGCCGGCGCCGTCAGCGGCTGGACCCTCGGCTGGACGTACCCCTCGGGCCAGAAGGTCACCCAGGCCTGGAACGCCACGGTCACCCAGTCCGGGACGGCCGTGACGGCCACCAACCTCTCCTACAACGGCACGATCTCCGCCGGCGGCACCCAGAGCTTCGGCTTCAACGCCACCTGGTCGGGCTCCAACCCGGCGCCGACCGGCTTCACGCTGAACGGGACGGCCTGCGCGGGGTGACCGCGTCCGGTCATACGGTTCCGGCCGGGACGACCCACTCCGTCGGCTGTCCGGTGTGCTCTGCGACGGTGTCGAAGTCCTGGTCGTAGTGCAGCACCGTGAGACGGTGGGCCGCAGCGGTAACGGCAATCGTCAGGTCCGCGACCCCGGCCGACCGGTGTTGGCCTTTGGCGGTCAGTGCCTCCTGCAGCTCGGAGGCACTCCGCCAGAGGTCATCCGGCGTATCGACCCAGTCGAGAGCTGCGTCGAGCTGTGCCTTGCCCCGCTGCCGGTCCGCGAGATTGCGCACGGAGAACAGCATCTCCAGCTCGGTCGGCCCGCAGATGGCGACCAGCCCGCGCTCCATCAGCGGCACGAGGACTTCCCGCACCGGCGTGAGATGGAGGCGGGCCAGCGCGCTCTTGTCCGGGAAGCGCTGGATCGCCGTCAGGCCACGAAAGGCCGACCGCGAGGCCCCCGTGCCGCCGCTGTGCGCCCGCGGCTAGCGCGCCCGCACCGCGAAGGCCGCCACCGACGCCTCGCCGTCGTCGAGGCACTCGCCGCTCGCCAGGTCGAAGCGCTGCTTGAGCAGCGGTGAGGCGACGAAGACCCGTCCCTCCGCCGTGGAGCCGAGGAGCCCGCGCGACAGCACGTACGCGCCGGTGAAGGGGTCGCGGTTGTCGACCGCGTACAGGCGGCCCTGCCGGTCGGCGAAGAGCGCGGCCTGGCGGCCGTCCGGGAGGAGGGCGGCGATGCCGCGGCCGGGTGTGAGACGGTCACGGTCGCAGACGGCGAACCACTCGTCGTCCAGGAGGAGTTCGACGGTCATGAGGCGGGCGTCCCTTCGAGGGTGCGGATGGGGAGGACCGGGCCGGCGAGCAGCTGGAGATCGGGCTTGATCTGGTCGCGCTCGGGGACGAACTTCACCGAGGGGTCGGGGACGTCGGGCGCGTTGACGAAGGAGACGAAGCGGGCGAGGCGCTCGGGGTCGTTGACGGTGTCGGCCCATTCGTCGCGGTAGCCGGCGACATGGGCGGCCATCAGGGCCTCCAGCTCGTCGCAGATGCCGAGTGAGTCGTGGACGACGACATCGCGTATGTGGTCCAGGCCGCCCTCGATGCGCTCCAGCCACACCGAGGTCCGCTCCAGGCGGTCGGCGGTGCGGATGTAGAACATCAGGAAGCGGTCGATGAGCCGGACCAGCTCCGCGTCGCTCAGGTCCTGGGCCAGCAGATCGGCGTGGCGCGGGGTGGCGCCGCCGTTGCCGCCGACGTACAGGTTCCAGCCGGCCGCCGTCGCGATGACGCCGAAGTCCTTGCTCTGCGCCTCCGCGCACTCGCGGGCGCAGCCGGAGACGGCGGACTTGAGCTTGTGCGGGGACCGTAGCCCCCGGTAACGCAGCTCCAGGTCGATGGCCATGCGGACGGAGTCCTGGACGCCGTAGCGGCACCAGGTCTGCCCCACGCAGGACTTCACCGTCCGCAGGGACTTTCCGTACGCGTGTCCGGACTCGAAGCCCGCGTCCACCAGCCGGGCCCAGATCATGGGCAGTTGCTCGACCCGAGCACCGAACATGTCGATCCTCTGCCCACCGGTGATCTTGGTGTAGAGACCGAAGTCCCTGGCCACCTCGCCGATGACGATGAGCTTTTCCGGGGTGATCTCGCCGCCCGGGATGCGCGGCACGATCGAATAGGAGCCGTTCTTCTGCAGGTTGGCGAGGAAGTGGTCGTTGGTGTCCTGGAGGGCCGCCTGCTCGCCGTCCAGTACGTGTCCGGGGGCGCCGATCGTCGGCGCGAGCGAGGCGATGATCGAGGCGACGGCCGGCTTGCAGATCTCGCAGCCCTCGCCGAGCCGGGCGGCCTCGCGGCCGTGGCGGTCGAGGAGTTCGGCGTACGAGGTGACGCGCAGGGCGAGCACGATCTCGTACAGCTCCTGGCGGGTCTGGGCGAAGCAGCCGCACAGGCCCTTGTCGACCTCGACGCCGCTCGCTTCGAGCTCGGCGGTGACCAGCTGGCCCAGGACCTTGACGCAACTGCCGCAGCCGGTGCCCGCCTTGGTGCACTTCTTGACCTCGGGCACGGTGGTGCAGGAGTGCTCGGTGACGGCGGAGCGGATGGTGCCCTTGGCGACGTTGTGGCAGGAGCAGATCACCGCCTCGTCGGGCAGCGCGGACGGGCCCAGCGCGACCGGGGCGCCCGCGCCGGCCGGGAGGACCAGCTGCTCGGGGGAGACCGGCGGTACGGAGCCGGCGAACGCGCGCAGCGTGCCGTACTGGTCGGCGTCGCCGACGAGAATGCCGCCGAGCAGGACACCGTCGGGGGAGACGACCAGCTTCTTGTAGACGCCGGCGCGGGAGTCGGAGTACACGACGTCGAGGCAGCCCTCCGCCGTGCCGTGGGCGTCGCCGAAGGAGGCGACGTCGACGCCGAGCAGCTTGAGCTTGGTGGACAGGTCGGCGCCCGTGAAGGAAGCGGCGGTCTCCCCGGCGATCGCGGTGGCCACCGTCTCGGCCATCTCGTAACCGGGCGCCACCAGGCCGTACACGCGGCCGTCGGAGGCGAGCGCGCACTCACCGATCGCGTAGACGGCCTCGTCGCCGGTCCGGCACTGCTCGTCGACCACGATGCCGCCGCGCTCGCCCACCGGCAGCCCGCACTCGCGGGCCAGCTGGTCCCGGGGGCGGACGCCGGCCGAGAAGACGACGAGGTCGACGTCGAGCGCCGAGCCGTCCGACAGCTTCATCCCGGCCACCGAGCCGTCCTCGGTGGCCGTGATCTCCTGCGTGCCGACACCGGTGTGCACGGTCACGCCCATGCCCTCGATGGTCCGGCGCAGTGCCTCACCGCCGCCCGCGTCGACCTGCACCGGCATCAGGCGCGGCGCGAACTCCACGACGTGCGTGTCCAGTCCCAGCCCCTTGAGGGCGCCCGCCGCCTCCAGGCCGAGCAGCCCGCCGCCGACGACCGCGCCGGTGCGCGACGTCATGGCGTACTCCTCGATGGCGAGGAGGTCCTCGATGGTGCGGTAGACGAAGCAGCCCGTGGCGTCCTTCCCCGGGACCGGCGGCACGAAGGGGTACGAGCCGGTGGCCAGGACCAGCGTGTCGTACGCGACCGTGAGCCCGGAGCGGGCCGTGACGGTGCGGGCCGCGCGGTCCACGGCGACGGCCGGGTCACCGACGTGCAGCTCGATGCCGTGCTCGGCCATGAAGCCGTCCCCGACCATGGACAGGTCGGCCGGCGTCCTGCCGCTGAAGTAGGACGTGAGCTGGACCCGGTCATAGGCGGGGCGCGGCTCCTCGCAGAGCACCACGACCCGGGAGGTCCTGGTGACGCCCCGGTCGGCCAGCGCCTCCAGGAAACGCTGGCCGACCATCCCGTGGCCGACCAGCACGATCGTAGGCGTGGTCATGATCAAGAGCCTCCGTTGTCGGTGAGCAGATGGAGTGGCGAGGCACGGTCGGGCAGCGGCTCGTCGCCCTCCCACGTGCGGGCCAGCTCGCCGACCGTGGCGAGCTCGCCGAGCAGAATCCCGCCGACCAGGCGGTCGCCACGCGTGACGACCTTCCGGTACGTGCCACGGGTCGCGTCCGCGAGGTGCAGTACGTCGTCCCCGGGCATGGCTGTCGTCTCGCCGAAGGCGGCGATGTCCAGGGTCTGCGGGCCGTTCAGGGTGAGCCGGGTCAGGGCGCGGGTGCCGCGATAGCGCTTGGCCTCGCCCGCGAGGATCCCGGCCAGCACGTCGGCCTGTTCGGTGGCCGCGCCCGCGAGGCCGTATACGACTCCGTCGTGCTGTGAGCAGTCGCCGACGGCGTGAATGTACGGATCGGAGGTGCGCAACTCGTCGTCCACGACGATGCCCTTGGCGACGTCCAGCCCGGCCGCCTGCGCGAGGCCCACCCGGGGGCGGACCCCGCAGGCCAGCACCACCAGCTCGGCGTCGAGCCGGTAGCCGTCGGCCAGTTCGACGGACCGCACCGGTCGGGTGGCGCCCGTGGCGTGGTGCAGGCCGCGCACCCGGCACTCGGTGTGGACCTCCACGCCCAGCGATTCGAGGTGCGCACGCAGCAACTTCCCTGCTGCCGTGTCAAGGTGACGTTCCATCAGGTGCTCGCCCTGCTGGGCCAGCACCACCTGCGCCCCGCGCGCCGCGAGCGCCCGCGCCGCCGACACCCCCAGCAGCCCCCCGCCGACCACCACGGCCCTTGCCCCCGGCTGCACGGCCCCCGACAGCGCCAGGCAGTCGTCCATCGTCCGGAAGGCGTGCACCCCGCCCGGCAACTCCCCGCGACCCTCCGCGAACAGCCCGCGCAACGGCGGCAGCACCGGATTCGACCCCGTCGCCAGCACCAGCCGGTCGTACGGCACGAAGGTACCGTCGTCGCAGACCACCGTCCGCTCCGCCCGGTCCACCCGCACCGCCCGCACACCGCGCCGAGCGGTGCCCCTCCCCCCGTCCGGCAGCGTGATCACGTCGGCCTGATACCGCCCGGCCAGCACCTCCGCCAGCAGCACCCGGTTGTACGGCGCGTGCGGCTCCTCGCCGACCACCGTGACCTCGACGCCCTCGTACGGCGCGAGCTGCCGCGCGAGCCGCGCCCCCGCCATTCCGGCGCCGACCACCACAATCCTCATGCCTACGAGCCTGCGGCCCGGCTGTTACCCGGCGGCATCCTGGCCGTTTCCCCCACGGAACAGTGCCCTCAGCGCGGGGCGGGGCGGGCTGTGAGCACGCGGGCGGTGCCGCCCGCGCCGGGGCGCGGTGCGCCCTGCGCCGGGTGCGCGTCGAAAAGTGTGGATCGGAAACGCCATGGAACACCTTCGCGGCGCGCCCGGGCCTACCCGCCCGTGGTGAAGCGGACCCGCCACAGGTCGCGGAGCAACGCGATCTCGGCCATGTGGTGGATGAATTCGAGGTTGGCCCCCGACAGCACGGCGATGAACGGGTCGTCGGGGTCGGAGCCGTACGGGTACTGCGAGAAGCCGACCGTGTCGAGCTGCTCGTCGGTGACGGCGGCGACGCTGTCACGCCAGCGGTCGATCACCGCCCAGAACCGCTCGAGTGTCAAGGCGGCGGAGGGGCTGAAGTCGACCATCAGCTTCGGATCCTGCCGCCGTTCACCGAAGGCCCACTCCCATCCGCCCGCGAACTGGAAGTGCAGGTGCCCCAGCCGCCACGCGATGGTCGTGACCAGCGTCGCGTCGGGCTCCGGCGCACCGGTGTGGGCGAGGATCTGCTCGACCCGGTCGACACTCACGCTCCAGTCATCGGCGATCTTGGCGACGCTCATGCCGCCGGCCGCCTGCCGGGCAACCTCGGCGTACTCGTTCGCCGGGATGTCCGGAGCGCCCAAGTCGAGCACCCACTCGCCCGGCCCGAACGCCCTGGGCGTGGCCGCCTCGCCCCGGCGCCGGATCGACCAGGAACCGGGCACCGGCTCCCACCGGTACTCCTCGTCGCCGAGCCCCGTCAGCCGCACCTGGGCCATCTCCCTGGCCTTGTCGAACTGGTCGAGGAGCAAGCCCAAGCGGTCCGTCCGCACGCCCTCTGTCTCCATGCCTGGCTCCCCTTCGCGGTCGCGTCTCGTACCCCACTGCGCTCAGGTGGAAGCTAACGGCTCACCTCACGGGGCGCGACCGATTTCCTCACCCACGAAGCGGTGCAGTACCTGGTCGTGACCTGGGGAGTCCCGGGCCGGCTGCTGCTCGGCGGCCTCTTCCTGGTGGCGGGAGCGGCGATGGGCCCGGCCGCCCGGTGGGCCGAGCGCGGTTCTACGCCTGCGCTCGTTCCACTCGCACCGCGCACACCTTGAACTCCGGCATCCGCGAGGTCGGGTCGAGCGCCGGATTCGTCAGGGTGTTGGCCCGCCCCTCGCCGGGCCAGTGAAAGGGCATGAACACCGTGTCCGGCCGGATCGCCCGGCTCACCTGCGCCGGTGCCACGGCCCGGCCGCGCCGGGAGGTCACGGCGACCGGCTCGCCGTCCGCCACGCCGAGCCGGTCCGCGAGCTGCGGGTGCAGCTGTACGAAGGGTCCGGGCGCCGCAGCGTTCAGTTCCGCCACGCGCCGGGTCTGGGCCCCGGACTGGTACTGGGCCAGCACGCGGCCCGTCGTCAGGTACAGCGGGTACTCGGCGTCGGGCTCCTCCGCCGACGGCCGGTGCGTCACCGGCACGAACCGGGCCCGTCCGTCCGGCGTCGCGAACCGGTCGAGGAAGAGCCGGGGCGTACCGGGGTGGCTGTCGTCCGGGCAGGGCCAGAACACGCCCTCCTCCTCCGTGATCCGCCGGTAGGTGATGCCGGAGTAGTCCGCCGGGCCGCCGGCCGAGGCGCGGCGCAGCTCGTCGAAGACCTCCTCCGGGTCCGTGGAGAAGCCCTTCTCCCAACCCAGACGCGCGGCAAGGCCGTTGAGGACGTACAGGTCGCTGCGTACGCCCTCGGGCGGGTCGATCGCCTTCCTGCGCAACAGCACCCGTCCCTCCAGATTGGTCGTCGTCCCCGTCTCCTCGGCCCACTGGGTGACCGGAAGCACCACGTCCGCCATCGCCGCCGTCTCCGACAGGACGACATCGCACACCGCCAGGAAGTCCAGTGCCGCGATCCGCTCCGTGATGTGGGCCGCGCGCGGCGCGGAGACCACCGGGTTGGAGCCCATCAGCAGCAGCCCCTTCACGTCCTGCCCCAGCGCGTCCAGCAGCTCGTACGCGCTTCGCCCCGGCCCGGGCAGGTCGTCCGGGTCCACGCCCCACACGCCCGCGACGTGCGCCCGCGCCCCCGGGTCGTCCAGCTTGCGGTATCCGGGCAACTGGTCGGCTTTCTGGCCGTGTTCGCGGCCGCCCTGGCCGTTGCCCTGGCCGGTGAGGCAGCCGTAGCCGGACCGGGGGCGCCCGGCGCGGCCGGTGGCCAGGCAGAGGTTGATCCAGGCGCCCACGGTGTCGGTGCCCTTGGCCTGCTGCTCGGGGCCGCGCGCGGTGAGCACCATGCCCTCCGGGGTGCCGCAGAAGAGCCGCACCGCCTCGCGCAGCGCGGGAACCGGCACCCCCGTGATCCGCTCGACCAGCTCGGGCCAGTGCGCCATCGCCGCCGCGCGGGCCTCGGGCCAGCCGTTCGTACGCTCCTCGACGAACGCCTCGTCGACCAGGCCCTCGGCCACGACCAGATGCAGCAGCCCGAGTGCCAGAGCCAGATCCGTCCCCGGCCTGGGCTGCAAGTGCAGGTCCGCCTGCTCGGCGGTCCTGGTCCGGCGCGGGTCGACGACGATCAGCCTGCCGCCGTTCGCCTTCAGCTCGGTGAAGTAGCGCAGCGCGGGCGGCATCGTATCGGCCGGATTGGAGCCGACCAGGATCACGCAGCCCGTACGGGCGATGTCCGCCACCGGAAAGGGCAGGCCCCGGTCCAGCCCGAAGGCCCGCTGGTGCGCGGCGGCCGCCGAGGACATGCAGAAGCGGCCGTTGTAGTCGATCTGCGAGGTCTTGAGCACGACCCGCGCGAACTTCCCCAGCGCGTACGCCTTCTCGTTCGTCAGTCCGCCCCCGCCGAACACCCCCACCGCGTCCGCACCGTGCCCCGCCCGGGCCCGTACGAGCCCCTCCGCCACCCGGTCCAGCGCCTCCCCCCACGACGCCGGCTCCAGCTCCCCCGTCTCCCCGCTCCGCACCAGCGGCCCGGTCAGCCGCGCCCCCTTCGACAGCACCTCCGGCGCGGTACGCCCCTTGCCGCACAGGGCGCCCTTGTTCACCGGGAAGTCCCGCTCCACGACCTCGACCGTGCCTCCGGCGGTGGGCCTGAGCCCCATGCCGCACTGCAGCGCGCAGTAGGGGCAATGCGTGTCAACGGTGCTGGTCGCGGTCATGCGGCCAGCTTGCGTCGGCTGTGTTTCGCCCGTTACGCGCACGGGTTACGCCACCGGCACGGGGCCCTCAGCGGGCGGCAGGCCGGGCGGTGAGGTCGCGCGGGGCCCGGGACTACGGACCGCTTCGGCCCAGCGCCTTGGCGACCCCCGTCTCACGCGGGCCCAGGAACTGCGGGTCCGGGGTGAACGCCGCGTCGAAGGCCGCCTTGCCCGCGCCGGCGATCTCGCGGGCGCCGCCGTAGTACCAGGTGAGATTGTGGTTCTCGTCCACGCCGATGCCGTACGCGTCGATGCCGGCGGCAGCGCACAGCGCGAGCGCCCGCCGGATGTGGAAGGCCTGGCTGACGAGCAGGGCCCGGTCGACGCCGAAGATGCGTTTGGCGCGGCTGCAGGAGTCCCAGGTGTCGAAGCCCGCGTAGTCCAGCACGACCCGGGACCCGGGCACGCCATGCCGCTTGAGGTAACTCCGCATCGCGCCGGGCTCGTTGTAATCCGTACGGCTGTTGTCGCCGGTCACCAGGATGACGCGCACCTTGCCCGCTTCGTACAGCTTTGCCGCCGCGTCCAGGCGGTGCGCCAGGTACGGGGACGGCTCGCCGTTCCACAGTCCCGCCCCGAAGACGACGGCCACGGGCGCGGCCGGCGCATCGGCCACCGTACGGACGCGGTCGGCCGCCGACGCCTGCAGCCAGGTAGCGGGGAGCAGCGCCAGAACGCAGCCCAGCATGACGGCCCGCACCAGCCGCCGGCGGTCCTGTCTCTCGCGCGGCAGCCGGGCACGCGGCAGCCGCAGGCGCACCCGCAAGGGCATCCGCAAGGGCATGCGGAACCGCTTCCGTGGCCTCATCGATTCACCTCATCTTTGAATCTATGATGATCAACCCCCCGCTCGACTCGACGCGCAGGCCTCCGATGCGGTTGCATTTCCGTCGTGCTCGACCACGACCACTCCCAGTTGCCCTTCTTCGTCTACGGCACGCTCCGCCAAGGCGGGGCCAATCACGCCGGGCTGCTTCGCGGCCGTACGAAGGTCGTGACCGCCGCCGCACTCTCCGGCGCGGTCCTCTACGACGGCCCCGGATTCCCGTATGCCGTCAACGCCCCCGAAGGCCGAGTCCAGGGCGAACTCGTCTTCCCGCTACCTGAGTTCTATTCCGCCGTACTCTCCGATCTCGACCAGTTGGAGGAGTATGTCCCGGGCGCGCCCGACAACCTCTTCGAGCGCGTCGCCCGCGGCACCCGTACCGAGGACGGCGAACCCCTCCTCGCCTGGGTCTATCTCGCCGCGCCCCTGGAGGAACAGCGGCTGCTCGCCTCCGGCCGCATCATCCCCAGCGGCGACTGGCATCGGCGGTAGATCTCACACCGCCTGCCGGGCGGTGTGAAAACGGCGGAAACCACTCGTCATGTCGGTGCAACGGCTCGGCAACCCCCGCTCGCCACACTCTCTGCATGACGGCACTGGAGTTTTCCGGACCGGAACCCTTCGACAGTACGGCGCAGCTCATGACCCAGATCACGGCCCAGCTCAGCAGCCAGCTCACCGGAGTCGCGCTGCACCGCCGAGGCGAGAGCCGCCGTGAGACCCCCACGGTGCCCACGCTGGTGGCCGTGGCGCACGGCAGCCGTGATCCGGAAGCGCTGCGCACCGCGCAGGCGCTGCTGGACCGGATCCGGGCCGTGCGCCCCGGCCTGCCCGTGCGCCTGGGGCACATCGAGTTGAACGAGCCCCTGCTGGGCGACACGCTGTCGGGCCTGCGCGGTGATGTGGTCCTGGTCCCGCTGCTGCTGAGCCGGGGGTATCACGTCAAGCAGGACATCCCGCAGGCCCTGGCCGGGGCGCCGCATCTGCGCGGTGTCGTCGCCGGCCCGCTCGGGCCGCACCCGCTGCTCGCCGAGGCGCTGCACGGGCGCCTCGCCGAGGCGGGCTGGCGTGCGTCCCAGGGCTCCGGCGCGGGCTCGGGCGGCGCGGCCCGGTCCGGCGTGGTGCTGGCCGCCGCCGGCTCCCGGGATCCCGAGTCCGCCCGGGACACCGCCCGTACGGCCGCGCTGCTGCGCCGGCGGCTCGGCGGGATCCCCGTCGTCCCGGCCTTCGCCACGGCCGGGCCCACCGTCACCGACTCGGTCAACGCCCTGCTCGGCCGGGGCCGCGACCTGATCGCCGTCGCCTCCTGTTTCGCCTCGCCCGGCCGCTTCGCCACCCAGACCGCCGCCGCCGCACCCTGGCTCGCCGCCGCGCCGCTGGGCGCCCACCCGGCGATGGCCCGGCTCGTCCTGCACCGCTACGACCAGGCACTGGCGGCCGCCGCGGGGCCGGCCTGGGAGCAGCTCGCCACGGCCTGAGGGAGGCTCGTACGTCCGGCGTTGGCGTACGGTCGGCCCATGGACGACGTGAACGACCCGGGCGGAGCCCCGTACCGAGAGGCCGATACGGAACGCTACGTACCGGAGCCCGACAAGAGGCCGGGCAGAACGGCGTTCCAGCGGGACCGGGCGAGGATGCTGCACAGCGCGGGCCTGCGCAGGCTCGCCGGGAAGACGCAGGTGGTGGACCCGGTGGACAGCTCGCCGGAGATCAACATGAGCCCTCGCACCCGGTTGACGCACAGCCTGGAGTGCGCGCAGGTCGGCCGGGAGCTGGGCGCGGCGCTGGGCTGCGACCCGGACCTGGTGGAGACCGCGTGCCTGGCGCACGACATCGGGCACCCGCCCTTCGGGCACAACGGCGAACAGGTGCTGGCGGAGGTCGCCGAGGGCTGCGGCGGCTTCGAGGGCAACGCGCAGTCGCTGCGCCTGCTGACCCGGCTCGAGCCCAAGCGCTTCTCGCCGGCCGGCGTCAGCGTCGGCCTCAATCTCACCCGGGCCGCGCTGGACGCCGCCACCAAGTACCCCTGGCCGCGCGGCAGCCACCCCAAGGACCCGGCGAGCCCGAAGTTCGGGGTGTACGAGGACGACCTGCCGGTGTTCGGCTGGCTCCGCAAGGACACCCCGGCCGACCGGCAGTGCTTCGAGGCGCAGGTGATGGACTGGGCCGACGACGTCGCGTACTCCGTCCACGATGTCGAGGACGGCCTGCACGCCGGACACCTCGACCCGAACCTCCTGCTCGCCGAGCCCGAGCGCCGCGAGGTCTTCTCGGTGGCCGCCGCCCGCTACGCCCACGGCGTCGACGCGCAGGAGCTGGCCGAAGCCCTCGACCGGCTGCTGACCCAGGAGTGGTGGCCGCACGGCTACGACGGCTCGGCGGTCGCCCAGGCCCGCCTGAAGGACGCCTCCTCCCAGCTCATCGGCCGCTTCTGCCTCGCCGCCGAGCGGGCCACCCGGGACGCCTACGGCACCGGGCGGCTCACCCGCTACCGCGCCGAGCTGGTGGTGCCCCGCGAACAGCGTCTGGAGTGCGCCGTACTGAAAGCGGTCGCCGACCGGTACGTCATGCAGCGCGACGCGCAGGCACGGCGGCGCGCCCAGCAGCGGATCGTGATCGCCGAGCTGGCCGAGGCACTGCTCGCCCGGGCGCCGGAAGGCCTGGACCCGCAGTTCCGGGGCATCTTCGACGCGGCGGACGACGACCGCACCCGGCAGCGGGCGGTGGTCGACCAGATCGCGTCGCTGACGGATGCTTCCGCGACCGCGCTGCACGCCCGGCTCACCTCCGCGTACGCCGGTCCGTAGCGGCTGGTCGGCGCGGCACCCTTCCCGCAGGCCGCGCGGTGAGGGACGCTCGCAGGGGGACAGGGCATGGCACGGAGCCGAACATCCGGGTTCAGAGTCGAACACCAGGGAGGCGCACAGTGGTGGACGCAGATCAGACCTTCGTCATCGTCGGGGCGGGGCTCGCGGGAGCCAAGGCCGCAGAGACGCTGCGCGCCGAGGGCTTCACCGGCCGGGTGATACTGATCGGCGACGAACGCGACCACCCGTACGAGCGCCCTCCGCTGTCCAAGGGCTTCCTGATCGGCAACGAGGACCGGGACTCGGTCTTCGTCCAGCCCGCCGCCTGGTACGCCGATCACGACGTCGAACTGCACCTCGGCCAGCCCGTCGTCGGCCTCGACCGCGCGGCGAAGACGGTGACCCTCGGCGACGGCACCTCGCTGCGCTACGACAAGCTGCTGCTGGCCACCGGCGCC
Organism: Streptomyces sp. NPDC059373; assembly: GCF_042751495.1. NCBI lineage: Bacteria > Bacillati > Actinomycetota > Actinomycetes > Kitasatosporales > Streptomycetaceae > Streptomyces > Streptomyces sp. NPDC059373. Next base: position 184,547 of record NZ_JBHYXC010000004.1, read on the forward strand.
GAGCCCCGCCGCCTCGACATCCCCGGCACCGACCTGGCCGGCGTCCACCACCTGCGCCGCCTCGCCCACGCCGAGCGCCTCAAGAACGTACTGGCCTCCCTCGGCCGCGAGAACGGCCAGCTGGTCATCGCGGGGGCCGGCTGGATCGGCCTCGAAGTCGCCGCCGCCGCGCGCGGGTACGGCGCCGAGGTCACCATCGTCGAACCCGAGCCGACGCCGCTGCACAGCGTGCTCGGCCCCGAGCTGGGGGAGGTCTTCGCCGAGCTGCACCGCGAGCACGGCGTCCGCTTCCACTTCGGTGCGAGGCTGACCGAGATCACCGGCCAGGACGGCATGGTCATGTCCATCCTCACCGACGACGGCGAGGAGCACCCCGCCCACGACGTGCTCGCCGCCATCGGCGCCGCCCCCCGGACCGCCCTCGCCGAGGCCGCCGGCCTCACCCTCGCCGAGCGCTCGGCCGGCGGCGGCATCGCCGTCGACGCCCACCTGCGTACCTCCGACCCGGACATCTTCGCCGCCGGTGACGTCGCCAACGCCGAACACCCGCTGCTGGGCGGCCGGTTGCGCGTCGAGCACTGGGCCAACGCCCTGAACAGCGGCCCGGTCGCCGGCCGCAACATGCTCGGCAAGGACGTCGTGTACGACCGCGTCCCGTACTTCTTCAGCGACCAGTACGACCTCGGCATGGAGTTCTCCGGCCACGCCGCCCCGGGGACGTACGACCAGGTCATCGCGCGCGGCGATGTCGGGAAGCGCCAGTTCATCGCCTTCTGGCTCAGCCAGGGCCGGGTCCTGGCCGGCATGAACGTCAACGTCTGGGACGTGACCGACACCATCCAGAAGCTGATCCGCTCCGGCGCCCGCGTCGACCCCGACCGACTCGCCGACCCCTCGGTGCCGCTAGCCTCGTTCCTGGAGTGATCAGGAAAGGGGCACGTCATGCGCACGGCCGTCGTAACGCTGGGGGAGATCTTCGAGCTGCGCCGGGATGTGCTGCGCCCCGGCCGGCCCCGCGAGACCGCCGCCTTCCTCGAGGACGGCCACCCGCAGGTCTTCCACATCGCCGCGTACGAGCCCGACGGCACCCTCGCCGCCTGCGCCACCTTCTTCCCGGAGCAGCTCACGGGCGAGCCCGCCCGCGCCTTCCGCCTGCGCGGTATGGCCAGCGCCGACGCCGTCCGTGGCCAGGGGTACGGTGCCGCCGTCCTGCGGGCCGGCATGGCCGAGGCCCGGGCGCGCGGCGCCGAGCTGGTCTGGTGCAACGGCCGCTCCGCCGCCCGGGGCTTCTACGAGCGCCACGGCTTCGCGGCGGTCGGCGAGGAGTTCCAGCTGGAGCCCGCGGGCCCGCACTACGTCTTCGTGGCCAAGCTGTCGTAACCCGGCCGTAGACTTCTGCCGTGGCAGGCAGGATCAGAGACGAAGATGTGAAGGCAGTCCGGGACGCGGTCCCGATCGACGCCGTCGTCTCGGAGTACCTGCAGCTCAAGAACGCGGGCGGCGGCAACCTCAAGGGCCTCTGTCCCTTTCATGATGAGAAGTCCCCGTCCTTCCAGGTAAGTCCCAGCAAGGGGCTTTTCTACTGCTTCGGCTGCCAAGAAGGCGGCGACACCCTCGACTTCGTCATGAAGCTCGACCACCTCTCCTTCTCCGAGGCCGTCGAGCGCCTCGCCGGCGTGGCCGGTGTCACCCTGCGCTACGACGAGGGCGGCTACGCTCCCGGCCGACAGCAGGGCGAGCGGATCCGCCTCGTCGAGGCGCACAAGATCGCCGCCCAGTTCTACGTCGAGCAGCTCGGCAGCGCCGAGGCCGAGATCGGCCGCAAGTTCCTGGCCGAGCGCGGTTTCGACCAGGCCGCCGCCGAGCACTTCGGCGTCGGTTACGCGCCCGCCGGCTGGGACCACCTCATCCGCTTCCTGCGCGGCAAGGGCTTCACAGACAAGGAGCTGCTCACCTCCGGCCTGGCCAGCGAGGGCCGCCGGGGCGCGATCGACCGCTTCCGGGGCCGGCTCATCTGGCCGATCCGCGACATCACCGGCGAGGTGATCGGCTTCGGCGCGCGCAAGCTCCGCGAGGACGACCAGGGCCCGAAGTACCTCAACACCCCCGAGACCCCGCTCTACAAGAAGTCCCACGTCCTGTACGGCATCGACCTGGCGAAGAAGGACATCGCCCGGACCGGTCAGGCGGTCGTGGTCGAGGGCTACACGGATGTCATGGCCTGCCATCTCGCGGGCGTTACGACGGCCATCGCCACGTGCGGCACCGCCTTCGCAGGCGATCACGTGAAGATCCTCCGGCGCCTGCTGATGGACAACTCCCGGTCCGAGGTGGTGTTCACCTTCGACGGCGACGCAGCGGGCCAGAAGGCCGCTCTGCGGGCATTCGAGGACGATCAGAAATTCGCCGCCCGAACGTCGATCGCCATCACTCCCGACGGAATGGACCCGTGCGACCTCCGCCTCGCCAAGGGGGACGGCGCGGTACACCAGGTCGTCGAGGGGCGAACGCCTCTGTTCGAGTTCGCCATCCGCTCGGTGGTCGACCAGCATGATCCCACTACGCCCGAAGGGCAGGCGTCGGCCCTGGAGGCCGTCGCGCCGATCGTGGCGCGCATCAAGGATCTCGCCATCCGGCACAAATACGCGGTGATGCTCTCCGGGCTGTTGGGATACGTCACTGACAACCAATTCGTGGTCCAGCGGGTCAGCCAGCTGGCCCGCTGGGACAGGGATCGCCGGCACGGCGGACCGGACCGGAGCCGGAGCCGCGAGCCGGCAACCACGTCACCCCAACCGGCAGCGCCGCAGGCTCCGCGCGGCCCCCGCCTCGACCTGCGCAGCCCCGCCCACCGCGTCGAGCGCGAACTGCTCAAGCTGGCCCTCCAGTTCCCCGACCTCGTCTCGCCCGCCTTCGACGCCTACGGCGAGGACGAGTTCACCGCCCCGCCCTACGTCGCCGTACGCCGGGCGATCGCCGAGGCGGGCGGCGCCGAGTTCGCCGACGGCGACTACCTCACCCGGGTGCGCGACATCGCCCCCGACGACACGGTCCGCTCCATGATCACCGAGCTGGCCGTCGAGCCGGTCATGCACAAGGCCCCCGACATCTACGCCGGCGACGTCCTCGTCCGCGTACGGCTGCTCGCCGTCGACCGGCGCATCGCCGAGGTCCGAGCCGGCATGATGCGGCTCGGCGCCCAGGGCGACCCCGAGCAGCTCACCGCGGTTCAGAACGAGCTGTGGGCTCTGCAGCAGTACGGTCAGCGGCTTCGCGAGCAGGGCGCGAAGGCGCTGTAGCCAGTTCGAGGAGCTTGTCCACCGACCACTGGTCGTAGGCGTGTTCGCCGTACTTGGCGGCGACGACACGGCCGTCACCCGCGATCAGGAAGTCCGCCGGAAGCCCGAGCCGGCCCCCGGGCTGCTTCGGCGCCGGGAGGTGCTCCCGACCGCGCGCGACCTCCCACCCGCCGCGCAGGACCGCCCACAGGACGGGCCCCCAGGCGCGCGGGTCGAGCAGGGCGCGAGGCGCCGACTCCACGCCGAATTCCGCGTACAGCCGCTTGTCCGGATCGGCGACGACCGCGAAGGGGAGGCCGGCCGTGTGCTCCATCAGTTCCTCGGCGGACGAGTGGAAGACCACGACCTCGCGGATGCCGGCCGCCTCGATCTCCGCATGTCGCCGCACCACCGACCGCAGGTGCAGATTGCACACCGGACAGCCCGCGAAACGCCGGAACTGCAGGTGGATCAGCCGGTCCGGGTCGGGTACCGCGACCGGCGGCCCGGAGACGGGAGTGAGGCTGCGGGCTGTGACGACTGACATGCGCATCGGGCACCCCTCCGTTTAGGCGTACGGCATACGCTTACGAGCGTACGCGTATGCCGTACGCTGTCAACCGCCATGCCCCGCCCACGTTCCCTCACCCACGCCCAGGTGGCCTCGGCCGCCCTCACCGTCATCGACCGCGACGGCCTGCCCGGTCTGTCGATGCGCGCGGTCGCCAAGGAACTCGGCATGAGCACCATGGCGCTGTACCGGTACGTCGACGACCGCGAGGAACTCGAAGCCCATGTCGTCGAGCTCGTACTCGGCGCCGTCGACACCGAGCCGCCACCCCCGGACCTGCCCTGGCGCGAGCGGATCCAGCTCATGGCGGCACGCCTGCGCGACGCCGTGGGGGCGCACCCGGCGATCGTCCCCCTGACCCTCACACAGCGGCACCGTTCACCCGCTCAGCTGCGCTGGGCCGAGGCGGTGCTCGCCATCCTCACCGCGGCCGGCATCGAGGGCGAGCAGCGGGTCATCGCCCTGCGCGCACTGCTCGCCTACGTCGTCGGGGCGATCCAGCTCGAACACCTCGGCCCCCTGGCGGGCGACGGTACGGTCGTCATCTCCCAACTGCCGCCCGGGGACTTCCCGTACATGAGCGAGACCGCGCGCCAGGCCCGGGACGTCGGTCCCGACCAGGAATTCCTCGGCGGACTCGCCGTCCTGCTGCGCGGCCTGGGCGCGTGATCCTCAGCCCCGCAACGCCTCAGCTTCGGAAGGCCTCGGCGTGGTCGGCGACCCACTCGGCGAAGGTGAGCCCGGGGCGGCCGGTGATGTCCCGTACGGCGGGGGAGACCGGGGCGTCGTGGCGCACGGCGGCGGCCTGGTAGGCGAGGAGGGTGTCGGCGACGAAGGACGGGACGCCCTGCTCGATCATCGCCTGCCGGCCTTCCTCGGGCGGGAGTTCCTCGAAGCGCAGGGGCCGGCCGGTGACCTCGCCGATGATCCGGAGTTTGTCGAACTGGGTCAGGGACTCCGGGCCGCTCAGCTCGTAGCGGGCCCCCGTGTGCTCGCCGGCCCCGGAGAGCAGGGCCCGTACGGCGACGTCGGCGATGTCGCGCTCGTGGATGGGCGCCATGGCCGCCATCCCGTAGGCCGCCCGCACGGTGCCGGTGGCGCGGATCTGCGGCGCCCACTGGAAGAGCAGGTTGGTGGCGAACTCCCCGGGCCGCAGGAAGGTCCACTCCAGCCCGGACGCCTCGACCGCGTCCTCGATCTCCTTGTGCATTACGGCGATCGGGCCCTCCTGTTCGGCCACCCCGTCCCGTACCGAGGCCGAGGACAGCAGCACCACACGCCGTACGCCCCGCTCGCGGGCGAGCGCCAGGAAACCGGCGGTGGAGCCGCCCACGGCCGCGGGATTCAGGAACAGCGCGGTGACCCCGTCCAGGGCGGGCGCCAGGGACTCCGGCCCGCCGAGGTCGCCGCCGACCACCTCGGCGGCCGGCGGGAGGCCGGCGGCCCGGGGGTCGCGGGTGAGGGCGCGGACCTTGGCGCCCTCGGCGAGCAGCAGGTCGACGACGTGGCGGCCGACATTGCCGGTTGATCCGGTCACGAAGAACACGGGGTGTCTCCTCAACTTCAGGCTGCAACTTCAGCCAAATGGATAACGACATCAACCATACAGATGACGATGCCCGGATAGGCTTCGCATGTGCAGAAAACGACAGACCCGGACCGGAGCCCCCGGCGGCACCCCGCCCCCGGCGAGCGCCGCCTCGACGCCGAACGCTCCCGCGGCCGCCTGCTGGACGCGGCGCTGGAGGAGTTCTCCGCCAAGGGCTACGCGGGCGCGCGGGTGGCCGACATCGCCGCCCGGGCCGGCCTGAACAAGCAGCTGATCAGCTACTACTTCGGCGGCAAGGCCGGCCTCTACCGCGCCCTGCAGAGCGACTGGCTGGAGCGCGAGACCGAGATCGCCCCGCCCGACCTGCCCCTGTCCGAGCTGATCACCCGCTATCTGCACGCGGCCGTGGCCGACCCGCGCGTCATGCGCCTCGTGCTGTGGGAGGCCCTCGCCGGCGACGCCGACCAGCCCCCGCCGGGCGTCGTCCAGGACGCCGAGGAGGACCTGTCCCGCCTGCGCGCCCGCCAGGCCGACGGCGAACTCGCGGCCGACCTCGACCCCGCGGCCGTCCTGCTCGTCATGATGGGCGCGGTCATGGCGCCGCTCATGATGCCCCGCGAGGCCACCCGGGTCACCGGACTCGACCCCAGGTCACCGGAGTTCGAGGCGTACTACGCCGAGCAGTTGCGCCGCGTCATGCGTCACCTCGCCGCGCTGTGACGGCATGTACGCGGCCGGTGACCTTGCGCTGAAAAAGGGGTCGCACGACCCTCGTGGCGAGGGTGTGCCGTAGGCCACACTGGTGTGCGGTGCCTGAGTCCTCGGAGTGCGGAATTCCGGGTCGCGTCGATGGAGACGCCACCGGTGATCCGCTTACGGCGAATTCCCGGACGGACAGCGGCGATGCAGCCGCGCTGACCGTTCCGCTGTCGCGCGTCTCCGAGTCCGTGACCGTGCTCACCGTGGAGGTCGCTCCCGTGCAGACCCAGACCCTGACAACCGTGGCCGAGGTGGAGGCAGAGGCAATGGGGCCCGCCGCCGCAGACCTGCTGGAGAGGGTCCCAGAGCAGAACCGCCCCGCCGCCCACCCCGAGACCGTGGTGGAAGCGGCCGACGAGCCCGACGAACCACCCGCCGCCCGGCGGTCGTTCCGCGAGGAGGTGGCCGGGCCGTCGTCCGACCTCTTCCGCCAGTATCTGCGCGAGATCGGGCGGATATCCCTGCTCACCGCCGTCGAGGAGGTCGAGCTGGCCCGTCGCGTCGAAGCCGGCCTGTTCGCCGAGGAGATGCTCAACAGCACGCCCGACCTGGACTCGCTCGACTCCCAGCTCGCCGTCGACCTCGACCGCCTGATCGTGCTGGGCCGCATGGCCAAGCGCCGCCTCATCGAGGCCAACCTCCGCCTCGTCGTCTCCGTCGCCAAGCGCTACGTCGGCCGCGGCCTCACCATGCTCGACCTCGTCCAGGAGGGCAACCTCGGCCTCATCCGCGCCGTCGAGAAGTTCGACTACGCCCGCGGCTACAAGTTCTCCACGTACGCGACCTGGTGGATCCGCCAGGCCATGTCCCGCGCCCTCGCCGACCAGGCCCGTACGATCCGGGTGCCCGTGCACGTCGTCGAGTTGATCAACCGCGTCGTCCGCGTCCAGCGCCGCCTCCTCCAGGAGCGCGGCTACGAGCCCTCGACCGAGGAAGTCGCCGCCCAGCTCGACCTCCCCGCGGAGCGCGTCAGCGAAGTCCTGCGCCTCGCCCAGGAACCGGTCTCCCTGCACGCCCCCGTCGGCGAGGAGGACGACGTCGCCCTCGGCGACCTCATCGAGGACGGCGACGCCACGTCGCCCGTCGAATCCGCCGCCTTCCTCCTCCTGCGCGAGCACCTCGAGGCCGTCCTCTCCACCCTCGGCGAACGCGAACGCAAGGTCGTCCAGCTCCGCTACGGCCTCGCCGACGGCCGCCCCCGCACCCTCGAGGAGATCGGCCGCATCTTCGGCGTCACCCGCGAACGCATCCGCCAGATCGAGTCGAAAACCCTCAACAAGCTCCGCGACCACGCCTTCGCCGACCAGCTCCGCGGCTACCTCGACTGACCGCCCGCCCGCTATCGTCCCTGCTCATGACCACGTTCTACGCGACGGTGTGCCTGCCGCCGACCGCACCACGCAAGGTTCCGCGCGCGATAGCGGCCGCCCTGGCGCCGTACGACATCAACCTCGGCCCCGACTGGAATGCGAACGGTCATTGGGACCGGTGGGTCATGGCCGCCACGACCGGGGCCGGCTTCCTCGTCCTGCCCGCACACGACGGCGACCGCAGGCTCATCACGGCGTCGACCGTCCCTCGCCGGAAGGCCGCGCTCGACCCCCTGGGGCCGCTGGAGTGCTACGGCGGGCCGCGCGGACTGCTCGACCTCGACGCCATGCGGCGGCGGGCGACGGCCGGCCACGACGCCCTGCTCGGCGCCTGGCACGAACTGGCCGCCGAGCATCCGCCGGCCCGGCCGCTGGCCGACTTCGTGGCCCGCCACGAGGCCGACCCCGACGGCTACCCCATCGCCGACGCCAAGGAGGAGCACCTGACCCAGCCCCTCGTCCAGGCCGTCGCCCAGCGGGCCGTCGCGGGCGACCCGCACTTCGGAACCTGGCTCCTGCTCAACGACCCGGTCGCGTACTTCGCGCAGGAACACGAGGCCGAGCGGCAGGGGAGCGCCCTTTACGCCGTCCCCGGCCGGGCCCTGGTCACGCTCGACGGCAGGTGGACCGATGCGGAGACCGACGGCTACTGGGAGCAGGCCAACAGCTACCTCGACGGCCTCGATGCCGAGGCCGTCGTCGTGGACGTGCTGTGTCACATCTGAGGCCCGCTCCCGAGCCGGGCCCCTGGGGCCTGTCCGGCCGATCTCCGTGGCGTCGCGTGCCCCGGCCCTAGTCGACCTCCGCCACCGCCTGGGCGAACTGCGCCGCATAGAGCCGCGCGTACGCGCCCTCCGCCGCCAACAGCTCGCTGTGCGTGCCGTGTTCGACGATCGTGCCGCTCTCCATCACCAGGATCACGTCGGCGTCGCGGATGGTGGACAGGCGGTGCGCGATGACGAAGCTCGTCCGGCCGTGCGACAGCCGGGCCATCGCGCGCTGGATGAGCACCTCCGTACGGGTGTCGACGGAGCTGGTCGCCTCGTCCAGCACCAGGATCACCGGGTCGGAGAGGAAGGCCCGGGCGATGGTGATGAGCTGCTTCTCGCCGGCGCTGACGCCCGAGCCCTCGTCGTCGATGACCGTGTCGTAGCCGTCCGGGAGGGTGCGGATGAAGCGGTCGGCGTGGGCCGCACGGGCGGCCTCCTCGATCTCCTGCTGGGTCGCGCCTTCCGTTCCGTACGCGATGTTCTCGGCGATGGTGCCGCCGAAGAGCCAGGTGTCCTGGAGGACCATTCCGATCCCGGACCGCAGTTCCTCCCGGGACATGGCCGCGATGTCGGTGCCGTCGAGGGTGATCCGGCCGCCGGTGACCTCGTAGAACCGCATCAGCAGGTTGACCAGGGTGGTCTTGCCGGCGCCGGTGGGGCCGACGATCGCGACGGTGTGGCCCGGCTCGACGGCCAGCGACAGGTCGTCGATGAGCGGCTTCTCCGGGTCGTAGCGGAAGGCGACCGACTCGAAGCCGACCCGCCCCCGCAGCTCGGCCGGCCGGGCCGGCTCCACGGGCTCCTCGCTCTGCTCCTCGGCGTCCAGCAGCTCGAAGATGCGTTCCCCCGAAGCGACCCCGGACTGGACGAGGTTGGACATGCTCGCGACCTGGGTGAGCGGCTGGCTGAACTGCCGGGAGTACTGGATGAAGGCCTGGACGTCACCGATCGACAGCGAGCCGCTGGCGACCCTGAGACCGCCGACCACGGCGACCAGCACGTAGTTCAGGTTGCCTATGAACATCATCGCGGGCTGGATGATCCCGGAGATGAACTGCGCCCGGAAGCCCGACCGGTACAGCGCCTCGTTCTGCTCGCGGAAGGTCTCCGCGGACTCGTCCTGCCGCCCGAAGACCTTGACCAGCGAGTGGCCGGTGTACATCTCCTCGATGTGGGCGTTGAGCTTGCCCGTGGTCTTCCACTGGGCGACGAACTGCGGCTGCGCCCGCTTGCCGACCGCCGTCGCGACCACCACCGACAGCGGCACGGTCACCACCGCGATGAGCGCCAGCAGCGGCGAGATCCAGAACATCATCCCGAGCACGCCGACGATGGACAGCACCGAGAAGACGATCTGGCCCATGGTCTGCTGCAGAGTCTGGCCGATGTTGTCGATGTCGTTGGTCGCCCGGCTGAGCACCTCACCGCGCGGCTGCTGGTCGAAGTACGACAGCGGCAGCCGCGCCAGCTTCGCCTCGACCTCCCCGCGCAGCCGGGAGACGGCCCGCTGGATGACCCGGGTCGCCAGCCGGCCCTGGGCGACGTGGAAGACCGCGGCCGCCGCGTAGATCCCCAGCACGGTCAGCAGTACGGAGCCGACCGCACCGAAGTCGATGCCCTGCCCCGGGACGAAGTCCATCGCGGAGAGCACGTCGGCGAGGTTGCCGTGGCCCTGCTGCCGCAGCGCGGCCACCGCCTGCGCCTTCGTGGTGCCGGCGTGCATGGACCGGCCGATGACCCCGGAGAAGATCAGGTCGGTGGCGCGGCCCAGGATCTTCGGGGCGGCCACGTTGAGCCCGACGCTCACGGCCGCGCATGCCAGCACTCCGTACAGCGACAGCCGGTCGGGCCGCATCAGGCCGAGCAGCCGTTTGCCGGAGCCCTTGAAGTCCATGGAGCGCTCCGTGGGCTGGCCGCCCATGAAGCGCATGGGCCCGGCGGCCGGCGCGGGGCCGCGCCGGGTCGGGGTGGTGGTCATGCCGCCTCCTGCTCGGTGAGCTGGGAGAGCACGATCTCCCGATAGGTGTCGTTGTCCGCCATCAGCTCGCGGTGGGTGCCCGTACCGACGACCCGGCCCTCGTCCAGGACGACGATGCGGTCGGCGTCACGGATGGTGCTGACCCGCTGGGCGACGATCACCACCGTCGCCTCGGCGGTCTCCCGCCCGAGCGCCAGCCGCAGGGCGGCGTCGGTCGCGTAGTCCAGGGCCGAGAAGGAGTCGTCGAACAGATAGATCTCCGGCCGCCGTACCAGCGCCCGCGCGATCGCCAGCCGCTGCCGCTGCCCGCCCGACACATTGGTGCCGCCCTGCGCGATGGGCGCGTCGAGCCCGCCCTCCAGCTGCTCGACGAAGCCCTTGGCCTGCGCCACCTCCAGCGCGTGCCACAACTCCTCGTCCGTCGCGTCCGGCTTGCCATAGCGCAGATTGGACGCCACCGTCCCGGAGAAGAGGTAGGGCCGCTGCGGTACGAGGGCCACGGTCCTGGCCATCAGCGCCGGATCCAGGTCCCGTACGCTCACGCCGTCCACCAGCACCTCGCCGCCCGTGGCGTCGAACAGCCGGGGCACCAGCCCCAGCAGGGTGCTCTTGCCGCTGCCGGTCGAGCCGATCACCGCGGTGATCTCGCCCGGCCGGGCGACCAGATCCACCCCGTGCAGCACCTTCGCCTCGGCGCCGGGGTACGCGAAGTCCGCGCCGCGCAGCTCCAGATGGCCGTGGCGCAGCAGCTTCCGTACGGGCGCGATTGGCGGCACGACGCTCGACTCGGTACCGAGCACCTCCTCGATGCGCTCGGCGCAGACCTCGGCGCGCGGCACCATCATGAACATGAAGGTGGCCATCATGACGGACATCAGGATCTGCATCAGATAGCTGAGGAAGGCGGTCAGCGCGCCGATCTGCATCCCGCCGCTGTCGATCCGCTGGGCGCCGAACCACATCACCGCCACGCTCGACATGTTCACCACCGCGAAGACCAGCGGGAACATCAGCGCCATCAGCTGACCGGTGCGCAGCGAGTAGTACGTCAGCTCCGCGTTGGCCCGCCCGAAGCGCTCGCGCTCGTACTCGTCCTTGACGAAGGCCCGGATCACCCGGATACCGGTGATCTGCTCGCGCAGCACCTTGTTCACGGTGTCCAGCCGCTCCTGCATGGTCCGGAACAGCGGCCGCAGCTGCCGCACCAGCAGCGTGACGATCACGCCGAGCACCGGCACCACCGCCAGCAGCAGCGAGGACAGCGGAACGTCCTGGCCCAGCGCCATGATGATGCCGCCGACGCACATGATCGGCGCCGAGACCATCAGCGTGAAGGTCATCAGCACCAGCATCTGCACCTGCTGGACGTCATTGGTCGTACGGGTGATCAGTGACGGCGCCCCGAAGTGACCCACCTCACGCGCCGAGAAGCTCTGCACCCGGTCGAAGACCGACGCCCGGATGTCGCGGCCGACCGCCATGGCGGTGCGCGCCCCGAAGTAGACCGCGCCTATCGCACAGATCACCTGGAGCACGCTCACCGCGAGCATGACGCCGCCGACCCGCATGATGTAGCCGGTGTCCCCCTTCACCACGCCGCTGTCGATGATGTCGGCGTTCAGGGTGGGCAGGTAAAGCGTGGCGATCGTCTGCACCAGTTGGAGCAGAACGAGCAGCACGATGGGTTTCTTGTACGGACGCAGATGGGAGCGGAGGAGTCGGATCAGCACGACAGGGGATCCTACGTTCCGACTGTTGCCGAGGCACCCGGTTTCTCAGCGGGCAGAAGCCCCTGCACCGGGCCCTGATCCAGACCCCTGTCCCGGGAACGCGCCGGGGTGGATCTGGTCCCGTACCGAGGCGTACTGCTGCCGCACGGCCTGACCGATCGGCAGATCGTCCTCGCCCGGCTCGATCTGCTGGAGGGCCGCGCCCTGCCACCGCGGCGGATGCTCGGCCGACCCGCTGCCCATCACCGCGCCCAGCGACCAGGCTGCCTGCCGGGCCGCGCCCAGCGCCGCGTACTCCGCCGGCTGCGGGATCACGATCCGCGCCCCGAGCAGCGCCGGAGCCATCTGCTGCAGCGCCGGCAGCTCGCCCGCCGGGCCCAGCACGAAGATCCGCCGCACCTCCACGCCCCGCCCGCGCAGCACGTCCAGCGCGTCCGCCAGCCCGCACAGCATCCCCTCGAACGCCGCCCGCGCCAGATGCTCCGGCTTCATGCTCTCCCGCCGCAGCCCCGCCAGCGTCCCCGCCGTGTGCGGCAGATCCGGCGTCCGCTCACCCTCCAGATACGGCAGCAGCACGAGCCCGTGCGACCCCGGCGTCGACTTCACCGCCAGGTCCGAAAGTCCGGCCAGGTCCGTACCCAGCAGGTCGGCCGTGCCGCGTAGGGCCCGTACGGCATTGCGGGTGTGCACCATCGGCAGATGCCGCCCGGTCGCGTCGGCGAACGAGGTGATGGTGCCGGTCGGATCGCTCAGCGCCTCATGGTGCACCGCGAAGATCGTCCCCCCGGCCCCCAGCGACACCACCGCGTCGCCGGGCCCGACCCCGAGGCCGAGCGCAGCCGCCATGTTGTCCCCGGTCCCGGCGGATATCAGCAGCCCCTCCGGGGTCTGCCCGGCGGGCTCGGCCGGCCGCAGCACGTCGGGCAGCGCCACCTGGTGCCCGAGCGCCAGCTCGACCAGATCGGTGCGGTACTGCCCGGTCGCCGCCGACCAGTAGCCCGTACCGGAGGCGTCACCCCGGTCGGTCGTACGCCGTTGGGGCCGGCCCATCAGCTGCCACACCAGCCAGTCGTGCGGCAGCAGCACCTCCGCCGTCCGCTGCGCCGACCGCGGCTCGTGCTGCGCCAGCCACCGCAGCTTCGCCACCGGATACGCCGCCTGCGGCACCGCCCCGACCGCCTCGGCCCAGCCCCCCGGCCCGCCCAGCTCCTCCGTCAGATCGGCGGCCTGGATCTGGGCCCGCTTGTCGTTCCACAGCAGCGCCGGCCGCACCAGCACCCCGCCCGCGTCCATCGGCAGCATCCCGTGCTGCTGGCCCGACACACCGATGGCCTGGACGCCTTCCAGCATCCCGTCCTTGGCCGCTTCGCCGAGCGACAGCAGCCACACCTGCGGGTCGATCTCCGTCTGTGGTCCCTGCCGGCCGTCCCCCTCGACCGGGTGCGGCGCATAGCCCTGCCGCAGCACCTGCCCGCTGTCGGTGTCACACACGACGACGGTGGTTCCCGCGCCCGAGCTGTCTATACCCGCCACTATCCCCATGCGGGGAATGATGCCGTACGCCGCGTGTGCGGCGAAAAGCGCGACCTGAGCCCCGACCCTCAGCTTGAGCGCGCTACGTGTTACTGGTGCCCCAGTCGTCCTCGACCGGCGCCCCGTTCCCGGTCAGCCGCCGCACCCGCTCCGCCACCTTCGGCGGCAGCCTGTCCCCGACCTTCGCCGTGACCGCCGCAGCCGCCTTCACCGCCACATCCCGGCCGGTCTGCCCCGCGCTCTGCGCCGCGTTCCGCACCGCGGGATTCTGCGCGACCTGCTGCGCGCTCTTGCGCAACTGCTCGTACCGCTCCCGCCCGGCCCGCGCACCGAGCACATAGCCGACCACCACTCCGCCCATGAACGTCAGCCGGTAGCGCATGGCTCCATCCTTCCCTCGGACCCTGGGACCGTAAGGCTCGCCTACCCGCCGTAGCCGCAGGACAACCACGGCCATACCGGTTGGCGGAGCACCCCCCACCTTGCGCTAATGTATGTGTCGCAGCGATCGCACGCCGCCCGGGAGGCCGGGAGTGGGTGCATTCGGTGCACGCCAAGCAATCCCCTGTAGCTCAATTGGCAGAGCAGCCGGCTGTTAACCGGCAGGTTACTGGTTCGAGTCCAGTCGGGGGAGCTCGGTCCCCTGTAGCTCAATTGGCAGAGCATTCGGCTGTTAACCGGAGGGTTGCTGGTTCGAGTCCAGCCGGGGGAGCAGCCGAAGAAGGACCCCCTCGGGGGTCCTTTTTCATGCGGCTTCCGCCCCGGCGGAACCGTTCACCGGGTGATCGATGTCCACCAGATGATGCGTCTGAGACCCCCGAGGGCGACAGATCGTATGAGCAGCTATGCTGCGGCAGACGGTGTGGACGACGCGCCGTACGGGGCGGTAGCTCAGCCGGTTAGAGCAGCGGACTCATAATCCGTCGGTCGTGGGTTCGAGTCCCACCCGCCCCACCTAGCGGGGCTCTGACCTGCGGAAACGTCCCTCGTGAGGTGTCGGACCGTCAACTCCGCCTGAACGGACCGAATCCGCTGCTCGCGAGTTCGGGTCCGGAGCGGTCTGTGGCGGTTGGTGCTCCGCTGACCTGCGCGGATGTGTTGACCCGCTGTTGGCGCGAGCCACCGCCGGTGGCCGGTCTGACGGCCGGAACGGTGAATTCAGGACGCCGGCAGGACGTGGGGGCCGCGAGGGGTCCGACGGCACCGGTCTGCCGGCCCGTCCACCGCGGGGTGCGCGAGGGACGGCGTGCGGGCATCGGCGCTTGGGCCTCGGGGATCATCGCGCGGGTCCCCTGACACCGTCCCGGTGAGGATCGTACGGCCGGACTCCGTCAGCTCGGCGACAGTGCGTCTCTCGCGGCCGCTCTCCGGAATGTGCGAGGTGATGGTCGCCACCGGCTCGCCATGGTTGAGCTTCAGGCCCCCGGGCCCGGCGGGCCCGGCCACGTCCGCGGCGACATGGACGAGCAGGCGCTCCTGCTCGCGGGGGGTCTCATCGGCGTGCACCTTGGCGGTCGCCGTACTTCTCGGCCAGTCCGCGATAGCGCCAGATGGCGGCTGCGGCGAACCAGGAGGTGGCGAAGATCGCGACGACGATGTAGCCGAGCATCTCGAAGTGGTCCGCCAGAGAGGCGTACGCGGCCAGGGGGCCGCCCGCTCCGGTGGCGTCGGCGATGAGGCCGGCGATGTAGACGCTGGCGATGAACGCGGCGACTGCCACGGTCATGCCGGTGGTGGCGATGTTGTAGTAGAGCCTTCGGGCGGGGCTGCGGTAGGCCCAGGAGTAGGCGCGTGTCATCAGCATGCTGTCGGCGGTGTCGAAGGCGCTCATGCCGGCGGCGAAGAGCAGGGGAAGGGAGAGGACGGCCAGGGTGGGAAGGCCGGAGCGGTGGGAGGCGGTGCTCGCGGAGAGGGCGAGCAGGGTGACTTCGCTGGCGGTTTCCAGGCCCAGGCCGAAGAGGATGCCGATCGGGTACATGTGCCAGGACGAGCGGATGAGTCCGCGGGTGCGGTGGCCGAGGATGCGGTTCATCAGGCCTCGGTTGACGAGTTGCCGTTCGAGTTCTTGTTGGTCCAGCCGACCTTCGGTCATGCGTCGCCACAGAGTGACGATGCCGGTCAGCACCATGACGTTGAGTACGGCGACGAGCAGGAGGAACAGCATGGCGACGATCTGGGAGACCAGGCCGCCGATGTGACGGAAGCCGTTGATGCCCGTTCCGGCGCCTGCGGCGAGCGCGACGATGAAGGCGATGACGAGGACCACGGTGGAGTGGCCCATGGCAAAGAAGAAGCCGACGCCGAGCGGTCTGCGTCCGCGTTGCATCATCAGCCGGGTGGTGTCGTCGATGGCTGCGATGTGGTCGGCGTCGAAGGCATGCCGCATTCCGAGGGTGTAGGCGAGAGTCCCGGCTCCAGCGAAGGCTCCGGCGCCGGCCGGGCCGTTGGCGTAGAAGAGGTACAGGCTCCATCCGATGACGTGCAGTGCGGCGATGACGCCGACGATGCCCGTGAGGCGCAGCCGTTCGGCGCTGGTCCATCGGCCGACGGTCATGGTCGTAGTGGTCACACACACATCCTTGGCAGGGCAGCATCGCGCGGTGCTGGCGTCGGCAGCATGAGGGTGGGGGCCGCATCCGCAGGGTTGGGGGAAGCGCCCTGCGGATGCGGCCGGTGGACGGGTGGGTGGGAACGCTCGTTACGCCCCGAGAAGGGCGCGCAGTTCGTCCTCGGCTACCAGGCCGTGGTCGACGAGTACGCGTTCGAGCGCGGCGAGCCAGTGGTCGTAGTACTGCCAGTTGCCCTGCTCAGGTGCCGGGGTGGTCTCCCAGTCGCCGATGGCGGCGATGAGCTGCTGCTGGAAGGCGTCCCAGGGGTAGTGCCCGAACTCCGACAGGGCGACGGCGACGCCGAACGCGCGGCGTTGCCAGTCGGCGTCGAAGGTGGGCGCGTCCATGTCCGTGATGCAGGATTCATGCAGGGGTGTGGTGGTGGCGGTTGCCTCCATAGCGGACCTTTCTGCGTGTGCGTGTGCGCGTGAGCGGGGGTGCGGATCGGGGTCAGGCGGCGGGTGCGGGCACCTCGGCAATGCCGATCATCGATTCGGTTGTGACCAGGGCGGCGAGTTCCTCCTCGCTCATGCCCTCGGTTCCGGCAGGCCTGCTCGGTACGACGAACCAGCGTGAGTGACCGCTGCTGTCCCACACCCGCAGTTCGACGGAGGGGTCCAGGTCCAGGCCGATCTCCTTCAGCACGACGCGGGGCTCGCGAGCTGCGCGGGCGCGGAAGGTCGGGTCCTTGTACCAGTACGGGGGGAGGCCGAGCACGGGCCAGGGGAAGCAGGAACACAGGGTGCAGATGACCAGGTTGTGCACTCCGGGGGCGTTGGCGACGGCCATCAGGTGCTCGCCTTCGGCGCCGTCCATGCCGACGGGGAGGTCGAGTTCGGCGACGGCTGCCGGTGTGTCCATGACGAGCCGCTCGGCGAACTCGGGGTCGGTCCACGCCCGGGCCACGATCTTGGCTCCGTTGAGGGGGGTCATGTCGGTCTCGAAGTATCCGAGTACCTTGTCGACGGTGGCGCCGGTGATGACGCCCTTCTCGATGAGCAGGGCTTCAAGTGCGCGGACGCGGGCGGCACTGCCGGCTTCGCGGTTCTGGGGGTAGCCGAACTGTACGGTCACTGCTGTTCCTCCGTCGCGGGTGCGAGGTAGGCCTGGTAGATCTCGCCGTAGAGGACGGCGCCGGGTTCGGCGAGTTCGCCCCAGATCTCGGTGGGCTCGAAGCGCACGATGTAGACGGGCATGGGCTCCCCGATGCCGTCGGGGCCGGTGGAGCAGAAGTAGGCGTAGTTGCCCTCGAAGACCCGCTCGACCGTGCCGGTGCGGCCGCGCAGGTTGCCCGGAAGCCGCGTGTGGTCGGTCGGAGGCACGTCCTTGACGGTCACCCGGTCACCGACGGCGAAGGCCGGCGACTCGGCCGGCCCCTGGCGCGGAGAGTCTCCCTCGCGCAGGTAGCGGATGACCTGATCGTCGATGCGCTTGTCCCCACCGTCGGGCAGCGCGAGCGCCGGGTCATGGAGGAACTCGGCGGCCTTCGCCTCGAGTTCCTCCTCGGAGACGTAGCCCTGGGAGACGAAGTAGCCACTGATACCGCCGAGCCACTTCTCGTAGTAGCGGAACTGGAAGTAGGCGAAGGGGTTCATCGCCTCGGCGCCCTTGCGCAGGTCCGCCCAGGTCCAGGTGGAGGAGAAGGCGGTGGGCACCTCGTCGATCGGGTACTGGGGCCCCGCGTCACCGAGGTGGGTGCTCAGGCCCATCATCGCGACGTGGATGCCGAAGATCCGCTGCTCCCAGTTCTCGACGAAGACGCGGGGCTCGTAGTCGACCGGGCCGAGGTTCTCCAGGCCGCCCAGGTGGTGCTGAAGTTTCATGACTGCCCTTCCGATATCGGCCCTGCGGCCGGCTCGGCGTCGGTGCCTTTGGCCATCGCGGCCCCCCAGTACTCCGAGGCGATGCCGAACACCGCGCCCAGGACCATGGCCAGCGCGGCGACGAGCGCCGGGTTGTTGATCGATGTGGTCGTGATGTCGTGGCGGGTAGCGCCCACGGTGCCGACGGTGGCGGCGAATCCCCACACGATGGCGGGGATCTTCGACAGCAGACCGACCTTCGATGCCTGCACCATGGCGGCGCTGCCGACGCCCACGGAAATGGCGGCGACGGCGGTGCCACCGCCCAGTGCATGGACGACCAGCAGGGTCAGGGAGGCGATCACGACGCCGGTCAGGTTCGAGGCGATCGACTTCACCATGCCGTCGGTGCCGGCTCCGAGAATGAAGAAGGAGGCCCAGGCGATGAAGATGACCCAGACCGGAACGGTCAGGATGGTTGCGGTCATCAGTGTGGCGACTCCCCCGAGTACACCGATACTGATCGACAAAGCATCTAGCTGGCGCATGGCCATACATGCTCCTCAGTGCCGCCGACGTGAAAATGTCTCGGCGGAATTCGTGCCCGAGTAAAGACAGGCAGCCATTTATCATTGATCCGCTGTGGCGCGGAAGGGGTCGGGCACCTCGATGCAGAAAGTTCGCATCAGGACCCGACGGACGGTGCCGATGTCGGCACGACCACCGATGACCTGGTGACGGATGGTGTCGGCCATGGCGCGGTGGACACCACCAGATTCAGACCAGTTTATTTCGCCGCAGTTAAGGATGGCTGAATAGATTGTGTCCTGAATTAGTGTCGGCCAGCACTGCGACCCGAACGCAAAAAGCCACCCAGACGGCCTGTCGGTGAGGCCGTGGGGCGACTGAAAAGGCAACACAAGAAATTTGCCGAGGTGAACCTCAAGCGTTTAATGGTCCGCCTTTCGGGTCGTCGGCAATAAAGCACTGTGAGTCACGGCCTACCCGCTTGCCTGCGGCGCACGATCACCGACAGCTCAGCGAGGTTCGACACCAGGTTGTTCGGGGTGCTTCTTTACGGCCATGAAATCATCCTGTCGTGTAATGGTCCGACAGGCTCCGGTGGGCTCCTGAGGCTTGCGGGATCCGCGGGCTCGGGGTCCCGGATGTTCCGGGGCGACCTGCTCGGCTTCTACGTTCGCCCCTTGCGGGATGGGGGCCAAGGGCCGCAACGGACACGCGAGCCACGATTTCGGACAAGGAACAAGGAGGTCGGCCGGCATGAGTGGGAGCAGCGCCGCCGCGGAGAGAGCCATCGAACGGACGATGGTCTTCGTGCTCTACGACAAGGTGACGCTGCAGGACGTGGCGGCGCCGCTGGAGATCTTCGCCCGGGCCAACGACTTCGGGGCCCGGTACCGGGTGCTGCTTGCCTCGCCCACGGGGCAGCCCGTCGGGACGACCGCGTTCACCCGGCTGTGTGCGGACACATCGATGGCCGATGTCCCCGACTCCATCGACACCCTCCTGGTGCCGGGCGGTGTGCCGGCCGACTTCACCTTCACCCCGGGTACGCACGACATACCCGAGGAGCTGACCCCGGACACCGTCCCGGAGGCACTTGCTTTGGTCCGTGAACTGGCGCCCCGGGCCTCCCGCATCGCCTCGGTCTGCACGGGGGCGTTCCTGCTGGCCGCTCTCGGGATGCTGGACGGGCGTCATGCGACCACCCACTGGGCACACTGCACGCAACTCGCCCGGGAGTACCCCCGCGTCATGGTGGAGCCGGATGCCCTGTTCGTGCAGGACGGCTCCTTCATTACCGGAGCGGGAATCAGCGCCGGTACCGACATGGCCCTGGCCATCGTCGAGAACGACTACGGCACGGACGTCGCCCGCCGGGTCGCCCGGTGGATGGTCGTCTTCCTGCAACGTCCCGGCGGTCAGGCGCAGTTCAGCGTCTGGTCCGAGGCGGGCATCCCCACCACGCGAGGCCTGCGCCAGGTCCTGGACGCGGTGGTCCTCGACCCGGCCGCAGATCACTCGACCGCGGCGATGGCAACCCGCGCCGCGGTGAGCGAACGCCACCTGGCGCGGATGTTCCGGGACGAGGTGGGCAGGACGCCGGCCCGTTACGTGGAGGGGATCCGACTGGAGGCGGCCAAGCGACTGCTGGTGACCAGCGACGAAAGCCAGGAGTCCATCGCGCGGCGGGTCGGCTTCGGCTCTCCGGAGACAATGCGGCGGATCTTCCGCCGCAACCTCGGAGTCTCGCCGGGCGCCTACCGCAGTCGCTTCGGCACCACCGGCATCGACCATCGGGCTCCGGAGTCCGACCTCGTGGATCATGGTCGGACGGGTCAATCCGGCACCAGAGCCTGGGTCGACGGGCAGGACGCCGCCACGAGCCAAGCCAATGCGTTGTCAGGTCCTTCATGAAAAGGATGAGCGCAGATACGCAAGGGCCGTCGACGCTTGCGGGTTGCTTGGACGTCGGATTCGGGACGCTGGCAGGACGCAAGGAATCGGAAGCGACCGGTGTGCGGTCTCTCAGGCACAGGTCTGCCACCGCAGCCGGCGACGGCGAGGGCGAAACTGCCCGTAGCTCGCTGTTGGAGCACTGAGGCGTAGCACAGCACGGTGTGTACAGGGCGGACGCGCGGATGCGGCCGCTGTCGTCAGTGGCGGATCAGGCCCGTACGCCTGACGGCCGCCAGCAGGGGGTGTGCGTATGACGAAGCCCCCCACCCTGCACACCATCAACGCCACCCGCCTGACCGGCGAGGAGAACCTGTGCGGCACCCTTACCCCGGCCGCCTCGCCGACCTCACCGTCTGGGAGCGGGACCCCGCCCACTGACCCGACGAGACCCTGCGCGATCTCAACCCCACCCACACCTGCGTCGGCGGTCTCCTGGTCACACCCACCGGCACGCGGTAGGAGGGAGGGTTCAATCAGTCCACTTTGTCGTGACTGGCCCTGTCCTGGCCGTGCGGGCACCCGTTGGGATGGACGTGCTTCCACCGACGGGTGGGACGCGCAGAATCAGCTGCAGCCGCTACTGAAAGGTTCTCGATGACGATGCCGCGCGCACGCTCGTTCGTGCAGGTCGATGTGTTTTTCACGAGCCCCTATTCCGGCAATCCGGTCGCGGTCGTTCTGGACGGGACGGACCTGAGCGATGAGGAGATGCAGAGCCTGGCGCGTTGGACGAATCTGTCCGAGACCACGTTCGTGCTGCCCGCCACTGTCCCGGAGGCGGACTACCGGCTGCGGATCTTCACTCCGCAGGGTGAGTTGCCGTTCGCCGGGCACCCCACCCTCGGTTCCGCGCGCGCCTGGCTGGACGGTGGCGGCAGGCCGCAGCACGCCGACCGCATCGTGCAGGAGTGCGCCGCCGGCCTGGTCACCGTGCGCCGTGGCGAGGACACTCTGTCCTTTGCCGCCCCGCCTCGTGTGCGTGAGGGCGCGCTCGACGACGATTATCTGCATCGGATCGTGGCCGCATTCGGCATCACGCGTGACCGAGTCGTGGCCCACCAGTGGGTCGACAACGGTCCCGGCTGGGCCGTGGTCCAACTGCCCACCGCCGAGGAGGTCCTCGCCCTCGAACCCGACCTCTCCCTCATCCCGGACGCGATGGTCGGCGCGATCGGGGCCTACCCCCACGGGTCCCCGCACCGCTTCGAGATGCGCACCTTCGCCCCTGGCGTCGGCGTGCCCGAGGACCCCGCGTGCGGCAGCATGAACGCCGCTGTCGGTCAGTGGCTCACCTCCACCGGCGCCGCGCCCTCCTCCTACCGGGTCTCCCAGGGCACGAGAGTGGGACGGGCCGCAAGCATCGAGATCACCGCCGATACGGACGGCACCGTCTGGGTCAGCGGCGCCGCCACCGTCTGCATCCGCGGCACCATCATTCTCTGACCGCCCCACCGGGGTCCGGACGGGACCGTCATGTGGTGTCAGCGGAGAGCGTCTTCATGGTGACGTAGCTGGTCACCGTCGCCACGCCGGGCAGGGTGGCCAACTGGTTGGCGTGGAAGTCCTCATAGGCGGGCAGGTCGGCCACCTCGACCTGGAGCAGATAGTCGAAGTTGCCGGTGATGTGGTGGCAGGCGACCACCTCGGGCAGCCGGGTGACCCCACGCTCGAACGCGACCACGTCCGCGCGGGTGTGCCGCATCAGCCGGACACCCGCGAACACCCGCAGACTGCGGCCGACCGCGGCGGGATCGATCAGCGCCCGGTAACCGCGGATGACCCCGGCTTCCTCCAGCTGACGCACGCGCCGCAGGCAGGGTGACGGCGACAGCCCGACCCGGGCGGCGAGCTCGCTGTTGCTGATGCGACCGTGCTGTTCGAGCACGGCCAGAATCGACCGATCTACCTCATCCATGGCGGCAGATTATTGCTCCCAGGGCTTGTCTACCACAATCGTGCGCCTGCTCTGAGCGCAATTTGCTGCCAACGTTGCTGAGATCCGGTCACATCGGAGCGCCGGTCGGCCACGCTTCATGGAGTCACACCGACGGTCCACGGAAGGGCAGCCATGCCGGGCAAGAGCACCATCACCGTTCACGCCGATCGCGAAGTCCATCCCAGCCGTGCCGTGGCACCGCCCATCTACCAGACGGCGGCGTTCTGGGCCGAGGACGGGGAGACGTTCGCGCAGGGCGCCGTCGCCCCGCGGGGCAAGGACTTCTACACCCGCTTCGGCAACCCGAACCATGCACAGGTCGCGGCCGTCGTCGCCGAACTGGAGGGCACCGAGGCGGCCATGGTCACCGCGTCCGGGATGGCCGTGCTCACCACGGCCGTGCTGGCCCTGGTGTCCGCCGGTGACCACGTCATCGGGCAGAAGTCCACCTACGGGGGCACGGCGTCGGTGCTGCTGAACCTGCTGCCGCGCCTCGGAGTGTCGACCACCCTGGTGGACCAGACCGACCCGGAGGCGTTCGCGAAGGCACTGACCCCGCAGACCCGCCTGATCCTGGTGGAATCCCCGAGCAATCCGCTGCTGCAGATCACCGACCTGCGCGCCGTCGCGGACCTGGCCCGCGCGCACAACGTGCTGACCATGGCGGACAACACCTTCGCCACTCCACTGAACCAGCGACCGGCGGACTTCGGCATCGATCTGGTCTGGCACAGCGCGACCAAGTACCTCAACGGCCATTCGGACGTCTCCGCCGGAGTGCTCGCCGGGCCGGCGAAGATCCTGGACCGAATCTGGGACGTCGGCCTGCTCACCGGTGCCACGCTCGGCCCGATCGACGCGTGGCTGCTGCTGCGCGGCATGCGCACCCTGCCGTTGCGTGTGCCCCGGCACAACGCCAACGGCCAGGCGCTCGCGGAGGCGCTGAACGACCATCCAGCCGTGAGTCGGGTGCACTATCCCGGCCTGGCGACCCACCCGCAGCACAAGCTGGCGGCTAGCCAGATGAGCGGTTTCGGCGGGGTGCTCGGCATCGAGTTCGCCGGTGGTTTCGAGATGGCCGACGCCTTCCTCGGCCGGCTGCGCTACCCCCGCCGGTCGGCCAGCCTCGGCGGCGTGGAATCGCTGGCGGTGCATCCGGCGTCCATGTGGCGCGGGATGCTCAGCGAGGAACAGATCGCGGAATCGGTTCCGCTGAGCCTGGTCCGGCTGGCCGCGGGCACGGAGGACACGGCCGACCTGGTCGCCGACGCGCTCGCCGCGGCCGACGCGGTGCTCGCCGAAGCGGCGACCGCCTGAGCGACCGTTTGCGCTGCAGCGGCGACGCCGTTGCACGCCTGCCGAGACTTCAGGCGCCCCGCCCTCATCGTGGCCGAGGCCACGACTGCGTCAGGACGGCGTGAGCACCCTCGACAGCGTGCACCGCACCGTGGGCGACGGCCACACGTCGGCGCGCACGGTGCACCACAACGCTCCGACACAACCGGCCCCCAAAGGTCCAGGCGCGGCCGCGAGCAGAGCCGCGGTGGCCGCCACAACATGATCTTGAACAATCCGAAAGCGTCTGTGAAGGAGTTCATCCGATGAAGATCCTGCTCACTGGCGGCACCGTGGTCAGCATGGACCCGGCTGTCGGCGATCTCGACCGCGGCGACGTGCTGATCGAGGACGGCGTGATCGTCGAGGTGGCCGAGCGCGTCGACGCGCCGGACGCCGAGGTGATCGACGCGACCGACCGGATCGTCATGCCCGGCTTCGTCGACAACCACCGCCACACCTGGCAGACCGCGTTCCGAGGCGTCGGCGCGGACTGGACGTTCCCCGAGTGGGCGGTGGCCATGCACGGCACGGTCAAACCCCACTACCAGCCCGAGGACGTCTATGCGGGCACCCTGCTCGGCCGCCTGGAGGCCCTGCACTCCGGCGTGACCACGATGCTGGACTGGTACCACGTCGCGCAGAGCCACGAGCACGAGGACGCCGCCGTCGCCGCGCTGCGGGACGCGCCGGGACGGTCGATCTTCTGCCTCGGCGCCGGATGGGGCACCCCCGACCCCGTCGACGCCGAGATCCGCCGCGTCCGCTCCGACATGGCCGGGGACGGCCTGGTCACCATGGCGCTGGGGCTGCGCGGGCCCGAGGGCACCAGCATGGACACCGTCGCCCGGGAGCTGAAGCTGGCGGCCGAACTCGGCCTGCGCACCAGCCTGCATGTCGACGCCGGCGGGACGCGACGCCCGGTCGCCGATTTGCGCGAGCACGGTCTGCTGCGGGACACCACCACGTTCGTGCACGCCAACGGGATCAGCGACGAAGAGCTGCGGATGCTCGCCGACGCGGGCAGCTCGGTGTCGATCAGCCCGGACGTCGAGCTGAAGATGGGGTTCGGATCGCCGGTGACCGGCCGGGCGTTGGCCGCCGGCCTGCGCCCGACGCTGTCCATCGACGACGTCCCGTCGGTCGGCGGCGACATGTTCTCCACGATGCGTACCGCCTTCGCCGTGCAGCGCGGCCTGGACGGCGGCCTGCGCTCCCGGGACCTACTGGAGTTCGCCACCGTCGATGCCGCCCAGTCGTGCGGGCTCGACGCCCGAACGGGCAGCATCACGCCCGGCAAGGACGCCGACGTCATCCTTCTGCGCGCCGACGACCTGACCGTGTTCCCGGTCACCGACCCGGTCGCCACCATCGTGAGCGCCGGCCATCCCGGCCTGGTGGACACCGTCCTCGTCGCCGGCCGCGTGGTCAAACGCGACGGCGTGCTGGTGGGCGTGGACTTGGCGGCGCTGAGGACCCGACTGGTCGAATCACGCAACCGGATCGCGGCGGCCGCCGGCATTCCGCTCGACGGCACATGGCGCCCACAGCCGAAATCGGAGTGACCGCGCTCGAGGGCTGCACACCGCACGTCGCGTGCATCACCGCAGACGTCGCACGTCGGGTACTCGGACGGGCCGCGCCGTGCCAGGTGACCGCGCCTCACCCCCACGAAAGCCGCACAGCCCGGTTTACGCAGGCGTGCCGGCAGCCAAGCTCGGCGGGTGATGCGCGGCCGGTAGCGCCGGGCATCACCCGCCGGGGAACGACTCAGTGCTTGTTGACCGCCGAGGCCCAGTCGAAGTTCACGCCCATGTCGGAGTACATCTTCGAGTACCCGACGTAGCAGTTGAACTTCTCGACCTTGCCATTGTGCAGGTACCAGAAGTCGGCAGTCGGCGCGTCGACCTTCGCGCCGGTCGGCTTGACGGTGCCCGCCGGTGACTGCAGCGGCCCCTCGAACGTGCCCTGGATGGACAGCTCGATGCTGATCACGTCGCCGTTCACGGTGATGCGCTTGAGGTCACGGTGAACATCGGGGAAGAGGTTGGCCATGTAGGGCAGAACGTCACCAAGCGCCTTTCCCCGATAGGCCTGGCCGGCGACCTCGTCGTTGAAGACGCCGTCCTTGGCGAAGCTGTTGACGAACGTGTTGACGTCCAGGCTCTTGCCCTCCGCCACGTGGTAGTCGCGCAGGACGACTGCGAGATTCTCCCTCTCATGCTTGGTCAGGTGGCGGTTCGTGAGCGGCAGCTTCGACAGGTCGCCAGGAGTCAGGTCCGGGTGGACCGCCGCACTGCTGACGACGGGGCTTGCGGCCTGTGTCGGCGCAGCGGCGATGGAAAGACCACCCAGGACCGCTATCGCGGCCGCGGCGGTGATCGTCTTCCGGCTAAGCACCTTCATGTCGTGTTCCTCCAGGTTCGTTCTCAGGATCTGAGATCCGTCGCAACGGTCTCTCGCACGCACTAAGTAAATCAAATGCTCGCTTGAGTTTATGAAGGGCTGTGCAAGCTGTCAATCGGCTGTTTGAATTGTGTGGTCGCGCAGCCTCGGAGGCATGTGCCCGCGCGGCCGTGTCGCGGCCGAGCGTGGTGCTGATTCGCGCGTACTCGGCGCGCACGTGGGCGGCCTCCGCCTCCTCGCGGGCCTTGGCGCCGGTGCCGCGCTTGGCGTCGAGCTCGCGTTGGGATCGGATCCGATCGAGTTCAGCCTCGATCCGAGAGGCGATTGTTTGACAATGAACTCAAGCAGCTGCTTGAGTTCATGTTGTGATACAGGCGAAAAAGACGGACCTGCGCCGAGAGGCTGGTCAGCGCACTCGGGACGGCCTGCAGACGGCCGCCCTGGAGTTGCTCGCGCAACGAGGCCAGGAGGGCGTGACACTCCGCGAGATCACAGATCGCGCCGGAGCCAACGTCGCCGCCGTGAGTTACCACTTCGGGTCGCTGAAGGCGCTGTGCGACTCGGCGATCGAGCACGCGTTGGAACGGTATCTGGACGCGCAGATCCTGGCACTCGATTCCCTTGGCTCCACTTCGACACTCCAGGAGGTGGCAGCAGCCTTCGCCCGGCCGATGGTGCGCGCACTGGCGGCCGGTGGACAAGACCTGGCCGTGATGCGGACTGTGGCGCGCGTCGGCATCGATCCGCCCCAGGGGTGGGAGCGGCTGGCCGGCAAGTTCGACCAGAGTCGCCGGGAGGCCCTCCGGGTGCTGACACCGAACCTCCCCGGAGTCGACGAGCAGGAACTGATCTTCCGTACGCGATGCGCAGCCGGCCTGCTGAACTGGCTCGCACTGGCACCCATCGGCGCCGAGCTGGCCGCCATGTCCGCCGAGCAGATCGAGCGGCAGCTGGTCCCCGTGGTGGCTGGGGCGTTCCGCGGGGACGCCGCCGTCGGCCGCTGACCAGACCTGGCTGTCGAGTGGCACCTTGAAGAAACGCCGGTGGCCCGGCTCGTGGTTGCCTTCCTCGACGTATGCCGAGGCGCCCTCACGCTGCCGCCGACCTGAGCGGGGACGGACTGTCGTTGAACCATCCGTGGCCCCACACGGAAGAAGGCCCTCGCCTTGTGGCGGGGGCCTTCGACCTCTTGGGAACACCTGGCTTACCAAGCCGTGATGAACCGGCAGGGGCCCGTGGCGGCGGTGCGGGTCAGTGCAGGGCGCCGACCTCGGTCGCCGACAGCGTCCGCGGGTAGACGTGGACGTCGGCGACGGAGCCGGGGAAGGCCAGGTACGGGGTTGTGGCGGAGGCGCTGTTGACGCAGCCGCCGATGGTCAGGGGCAGGGAGGAGTCGTACTGGGGGCTGAGGTTGGTGGCCGTCCCCATCAGGGTGCCGTTCTGGTAGAGGGCCATGTTGCCGGTATTGGAGCTTCCGGCGACCGGTGCGCGGAAGGCGGCGACGAGATGGGTCCAGGTGCCGACCGTCCCGGTGTTGTTGTCTCCCTCCGCGGTGGGGAAGTCGGCGTTGTCGTCGTTGGTGGTCGTCGTCTGGAACATCCAGGCGCTACTGGCCTTGTCGTACGAGAGGTAGAAGGCCTGGTGCTGGGTGGTGCCCTGACAGACGGCGGTGGTGCCGAGTGCTGAGTTGATCTTCACCCAGGCCGAGACCGTGTAGTCGCCGAGCGTGTTCACCGCGCTCTGCTTGCTCTTGAGGAAGCCTGTGCTGCCGTCGAAGGAGACGCTGCCGGGCATCCCGTTCGGTGCGTCCGTGCCGAAGGTGGCGCTGCCGGAGGGGGTGAGCGGGTTGAGGGAGGCGGTGTCGGTGCCGTTGGCGGCGAGTTTCCAGTCGTCCTCGGGCATGCCGTTCTGCCAGCCGCTGGGCACGATCACGCTGGCCGCGCCGGCGTCGCCGGCCGGCATGGCGTAGGGGTAGACCTGGACGTCCGAGACGGAGCCGGGGAAGGCGTTGTACGGCGAGGTCGCGTCGGGGCTGTTGACGCAGCCGCCGACGGTCAGCGGCATGGACGAGTCGTACTGCGGGGTGAGGTTGGTCGCGGTCCCCATCAGGGTGCCGTTCTGGTAGATCGACATCACGCCCGTGTTGGAGTCACCGTCCACGGGAGCCGTGTAGGTGACCAGGAGGTGTGTCCAGGTGCCCAGGGCCCCGGTGTTGGTGTCGCCTTCCGCGGTGGGGAAGTCGGCGTTGTCGTCGTTGGTGGTCGTGGTCTGGAACATCCAGCCCTTGTTGCCCCGGTCGTAGCCGAGGTAGAACGCCTGGTGCTGGCTGGTTCCCTCGCAGATGGCGGTGGCCGGGTTGTCCGCGGAGTCGAGCTTCACCCAGGCGGAGACGGTGTAGTCGGCGAGGGTGTTGACGGCGGTGTGGTCGCTCTCCAGGAATCCGGTGCTGCCGTCGAAGGAGGTGGCGGCGGCAGGGGCGTTGACCGCGTCGGGTCCCGCCGCGTTGAAGGTCGCCCCGCCGACCGCGGTGAACGGGTTGTCCCCGCGTGCGTCGGTGCCGTCGGCGGCCAGCTCCCACTCGTCGTCGGGGGTGTCGCTGCCGGTGGCCTCCGGGACGATCAGGTTCGGCGCGATGCCGACGACCTGTGTGTTGGTGTCGTTGAGGTAGCGGGCGGCGAGGTCGGAGTAGTACGTGTTCGACGGGTTGCCGCTCGAGAGGTCTGCCGCCTTAACGGCCGACGAGGTGGCCGTGCCGTCGGTGGAGACCGCCGCGGCGAAGTCGATGACCTGGGTGGGGAAGTTGTCGAGCAGGTACTGGTTCACCAGCTCACGTGCGGACTCCTGGGTCGCCGTGCCCGGGTGGGCGGCGGTGAACGGCGTGATGGTGGTGAGGTAGACGGTGATGTTGGAGTTCTGCGTGACGGGCTGCCCGTTGACGTAGGCCTGTCCGTCGTCGGTGTAGTACGAGTTCAGCTCGCTGGTGATCGCGGTGAGTCCCTGCTCGACACCGGTGGCGCAGGTGTCGGCGGTGCCGGTGCAGTTGAGCAGGTCGGCGGCACCGGTGGAGACCAGCACGGTACGCACGTTGCCCTGCGCCAGTACGTTGCGGTCCACCGGGTTGAGCGCGTTGGTCGGGTTGTCGCTGTACGTGCCCTGTGGCAGCAGGTTGTTGCTCAGGCTGGTGCTGTTGGTGCCGGCGTTGAGCACGCCGTAGTCGACCGAGGAGTCCCCGTTGGGGTCGCCCACGATGGCGCCGGTGATGGCGTCGCTCAGGTGGTGCTGACCGTCGCCGCTCGCGGTGTCGCCGTTGATGCTCTGGTCGCCGTAGAGGACCAGCGAGCCGGTGGGGGCGGAGACGGGCGTGGTGACGTCGATGCCGGCCAGGTACGGCAGACCGGTGTACGTGGTCTGCGTGAACTTGCCGGCCGCGGTGTCCCCGGTGCGGTTGGCCGCGTCGCTGACCCAGACCGGGGTCTGGGCCGTGGCGTGGCCCGGCTGCGCGGACACCGAGCCGTGCACCTGCAGGCTGACCAGGACCGTCGCCTGCTGGTCGACATGCAGGGTCACCGGGTCGCTGGTGACGTCGCCGCCCGCCGGGATCGTGACCGTGGCGGCGCCGCCGAAGGCCAGCGGTACCGGTGCCGCGGCCGCCGTGGCGCCGCCCGCCGTGCCGTCCTGAAGGGCGACGGAGGCCGCGTCGAAGGTCACCGGGCTGCTGCCCATGGCGTTGGACAGGTGGACGCGGACGCCGTTGCCGTCGTCGGTGCCGATGCTGACGTGGGCCGGGATGCGCAGCGTCTGTCCGTTGACGGTGGCGGCGCTGCCGCCGGACTGCGTCACCTTGGCGGTGTCCTGGACGGAGGACCAGGTGCCGACCCAGTGCTGGGTGCCGTTGCCGGTGACGGTCAGCGGCCGCACGCCCATGCCCAGGATGTGCAAGGTTGGCTGGCCGGCCTGGACGCCGTTGGTGAACAGCGGCAGGGAGATGCTGCTGATGACCGAGCCGGGGCAGGTCAGCGGGACGCTGACGGCGTAGATCTTCGGGCCGGGGCTGGGACTGGTCTGGGTGTTGTTGCTGTGGTTCTGGTGGACGAGGGTCAGCGTGGCCGAGGAGGCGGGGCCGCTCAGCCAGTCGGGCACCGTGTCCAGCGTGTACGACTGGTCGGCGGGGGCGCCGTTCGGGTCCAGGCAGTTGTTCTTGGCGTAGGTGATGGTGCCGGTGGCTCCCTTGGCGGCACCGCCGGTGGCGAAGGCCAGGAAGACCACGGCGTCACCGGTGTTGACCGAGCCGCTGTCCGGCACGGTGACTGCCTGGCCGGAGGCCAGCATGTTGTCGTAGGTGCCGGTGCCGAACTTCGGCAGCGCGATGCTCGTACCGTCGACGGTCACCGTCTTGCCGCTCTGCCAGCCCGAAGTGCCGGTCAGGTCGGCGGAGTTGATGCTGTTGCCGGAGCCGTCGGCGTCGGCCGTGCTGGTCGTGGTGGTGAAGGTGCTGGTCGCGGTGTTGTTCAGGCAGCTGCCGGTGCTGTTGATCGCGCAGGTCAGCGCGGGCGCGAGGCGCAGCACGTCGAGGCCGGCCTGGTAGCCGCTGGAGCTGGGGTTCTTGCCGGTCAGGGTGAGGGTGAGGGTGTGCACGCCCTGCTTGAGGGTGAGCAGTTGACCGTTCGAGTCCTTGGGGATGCCGAGGTTGACGAACCGGGTGGTGGTGTAGGAGTTGTAGGCGTCGAAGCCGCTGAGCAGGGTGGCCTGGGTGGGCTTGCCCGCGTCCAGGACCAAGTTGTAGATGCCGTAGTCCTTGGCCTTGGTCAGGTTGGCTCCGAAGCTCCAGGGGCCGTCCTTGGGGATGTCGAAGCTGAAAGTGGCGCTGTCACCGCTGACCACCTTCGATGTGGTGCTCTTGTTGGCCAGCATGGCCTGGTAGCCGTCGGCGAACTCGTAGCCGCTGCCCGCGGCCTGGCTGATCAGCTGGCCGCCCTTGGACGTGGTGGTCGCCTTGGGCACGGCGGTGGACGTGCCGTCGGTGTTGGTCGCCGTCCAGCCGGCGATCATCTTGTCGCCGTAGGCGTACGTCGGGGTGCTGGTACCGGCGTAGAAGGCGTAGCTCGTCTGGGAGATGGATGTCGAGCCCGCCTGGTCCACAGCCTTGGCGTACAGCGTGTGCGGTCCCGCCTTGGCGGGGGCGAAAGCGGGGGAGGCGCTGCCGTTGAGGACCGCGGTGCCGGTGCCGGGGCCGTTGTCCGAGGTGGCGTAGTAGACGTGGCCCGGCACGATCGTCGTGCTGGTGGTCCAGTGGGTGACGCTGCTGCTGTAGACCGTGTTGCCGAGCGTGGCGTCCAGGGCGAACAGATAGCCGGTGATGTTGTTGGTGTGGTTGTTGCTGAGTGTGAAGGTGCCCTTGTCGCCGAAGGCGGCACCGATCTGCTTGGCCGGGAACTGACTTGAGGTCACCGTGGGCGCGGGAGGCGCGCTGGTGTCCACCGTGAACGTCTGCGTCTTGGTCCAGATGCCCGAGCCGGGGCCCACCCAGTAGCCGGCCGCGTTCTGTGCGGTGGCCTTCCAGGTGTAGGTGCCGTCCGGCAGGCTCGACGTGGTCCAGTCACTGCCGTTGGTGTTGTAGCGGGCACGCTTCTTCGAGTCCGTACTGGGCCCGAAGCCCTGGTGGATCAGGGTGCCGGAGGAGTTGTAGACGTTGTACTCGATGCGCACCAGTTCACTGCCGCCCGCCAGGTCGGGGTCGACCGCGCGCGCGGACAGCGTCGGCGTGTGGGTGGTGGTCATCGTCTTGCCCATGCTCACACTGGACGGCTTGATGGCCGGGGTGCCGGTGCCGTTCTTCAGCTTGGGCCGGTAGCTGTAGGTCACCGACATGGTGGCGCCGCCGCCGTAGGCGAGTTGCTTCCACTGCGTCGCATCGTTCATGTCCGGCGACTGGACCATCAGCGTCATGCTCTTCCAGCCGCCGGCCGCCGCGCTCTGTGCCCGGGAGGTCACGTCGAACTCCAGCGACGGCGGGCTGACCCAGGAGTTGGCACCGTCGGTGACCGGGCAGGTACCGGCCTCGTGGCTCTTGGGGTTGGTGCCCAGCGAGCCGGAGCGCCCGCCGGGCTCATGGCCCCAGTACAGCGACGACGAACTCCACCCGGCGGGGCGGTCGGTGCCGTAGACGGCGGCCGGGGTGTCCGAGCAGGAGGCGGCGGAGAGCTGCTTCACGTACAGCGAGGCATGCGTGACCACCGCGCCTTTGATGCCGCTCGTGTTCATCTGGTAGTAGGTGCGGGCCCGTTCACCGTTGCCGGGGGAGGAGTTGTCCCACCCCTCACGGGCGTTGGTCGCCCCAGAGGTGGACGTCGAGTTGTAGACGTTCCACCCGTTGTCGGAGATCCGCGCCCAGTCCAGCTGGGAGGGCCTGCCGCTCCACTCGGGGTCGACGTAGACCGGGTAGGTGGTGCTCTTGGCGGTGAGCAACTTCTGGTCCAGGCCCAGTAGTTGCTTGCCGTCTCGCAGACTCACCCGGACCTGCGCGCGGTGGCGGCCGACCTTGGCGGCTGCCTTCTGCTCGGCACGGGCCAAGGAGACGGTCGCCGTGCCGGCCGAGGACACGCCGGAGGCCTTCGTGCCGGCGCTGTCCCACATCAGCGCGGTGTCACTGTGGAACACCGTCTCGCCGGTGAGCTTGTCGGTGGCCCGGGCCCCACCGTCGCGCGTGGGAGTCACCTCGACATGGGACGAGGTGGTGTTCAGCGCGAGGCTGCGCAGGCGCGGATCAGCCGCTGCCTTACGGGACTTGACCACGAGGATCGAGGAGTAGCCGGAGGCGTCCGCGGTCAGCTGCAGGTCCACCTGCGGCAGTACGTCGGGGTAGGTGGCGGTGTCCCCGGAGATCACCGGCTCGGGCAGCTTGCCCGGCCAGGAGAAGCCCAGCCTGTCACTGCCGCTGCGCATCGTGACCAGCGCGCCCGAACCGCCGTCGGAGAACGCCACGTCGGTGACCGCGGCCCTGGGTGCCCAGGTTCCGTTCGCCTGCTGCACCAGCTTTGTGTCGATCGGCACCCACTTCCCGTGCTGTAGTGCGCGCTGCGGCATCGAGGAGTCGGTGCGGGTGAACGTGCCGTTCGGGTTGGCCACCACCAGCGTTCCGGTGTCGGTGAGTTGGTCGATCGTCACCGGCTTGCCGGTGGCCTTCGCCCGCGCGGACGCCGCCTCCGTGGGGTTGAGACGCCGGGCGGCGGACGGAGAGCCGCCGCTCTTCGACGTGGCCCGGTGCGAGGCGGCGTGCGCGGCGTGCGCGGGTGCCGCTGCGGCCAGCGAAGCCGCGGTCAGGGCCGTGACGACGGCGGTGGCGATCGGTCTCGACAGCCGGCGTCTGGACATGCGAAAGGGGCTGTGATGGACGGACATGAAGGTTGGGGTCCTCCGCTTTCAGGCGGTTCCCCCGTGGGCCCCGCGCCGGAGTGCATTCTGTGGGGCCGATGTGAGCCGGGTCCATCGTCAATTGATCACTTGGTGACCCAACGAGGTCCGTTTTTGACGTATGACGGTCAAATTGAGTTCAAGACTAGGGGATTCCTTTGCATTCCATGTGCATGATCTTTGCAAGTTGTGTCGATCTCAGGCCCTAGCGTGAAGCTTCCGTGAGGGGCTTGATCAACTGTGCCTCTCCTTTGGTGTGCGCTCAACTGCCTTGGACCGAAGGCCACTTGGGCGCGCACAGCAACACCCGGGGGCGGCTTCCGCGTGCCCTGGGACGGGAACGGGGGAGGGTTCACGATGACGCGAACGGCCGGGCTGGGGAGACGGATGCGACGGGGCGCCAGATGGCTCCGTGGCCTCAGCCTCCCGACAACAGGTGTCCTCGTGGTGAGCATGCTCATCCCCGGCGCGGACGCGATGGCTGCGCCGGGTTCGCACCGGCACGTCCCCGCCCCCGCGGTGGTCAAGGACAAGCGGGTTCCCTTCACCCAGGCGAAGCCGAAGGCGGCTGCGGCGTCGAAGGGGTTCACACGGTTCGATCCCGCGAAGCACGCGTCGTTGCCGGGTGCGGGGAGCTCGACGGTGTCGCTGACCGCTCCGCCCACCGGTGGGCGTTCCGCGCACGCGGCGGCGGGCTCGGCGTCCTCGCGGCGGACGGTGTCGCGAGTGCGGGCTGGGTCGTCGCCGGTGCTGCTGTCGGCGGTGCGTTCGGGTACCACGGCGCGCCAGGTCCAGGTGACCACGGTCGACCAGAAGACCGCACAGGCCGCCGGTGTGCACGGCGTGCTGTTCACCCTGCGGAGCGTGGGCGGCGCCGGCGCCGGCTCCGGCAGCGTCGGGGTCGACGTGGACGACTCGACCTTCCGCAACGCCTTCGGCGGCGACTACGCCTCACGGTTGCACCTGGTGCGGCTGCCTGCCTGCGTACTGACGACCCCTCAACTGCCACGGTGCCAGTCGCAGACCCCGCTGCGCACCACGGCCGGCGCGCCGTTGTCGGCCCAGGTCTCGCTGCCGGCGACGACAACGTCCAAGACCCTGTCCGCGCACACCGCCGCGGCCTCCGGTGGCATGGTGGCGCTGGCCGCGACCTCGGGCACGAGCGGCTCGTCCGGCGACTACACGGCGACCAGTCTCTCGTCCGGTGGCACGTGGTCCGTCTCGGGCAACACCGGGGCCTACACCTACAAGTATCCGATCTCGGTGCCCGGTGCCATCGGCGGATCGGCGCCCAAGCTGTCCCTGGACTACAACTCGGCCACCCAGGACGCGCGCACCGAGAGCACCAACAACCAGTCCTCGTGGCTGGGCGACGGATGGTCCACCTCGGACAACTACATCGAGCGGACCTACAAGTCCTGCAAGGACGACTCGTCGACGGATGCGCCCAAGAACGACGGCGACGAGTGCTGGGCCGGCCAGGTCCTGACGCTCTCGCTGAACGGGGAGTCCACGGCGATCGTCTACGACGCCGACACCAAGACCTTCCGCCCCGCCCAGGACGACTCCACGACGAAGATCGAGGACCTGACCGGCACCACCAACGGCACCGCCAACGGCGAGTACTTCAAGGTGACCGAGAACGGTGTCCGGTACTACTTCGGCTGGAACCGCCTGCCGGGCTGGAGTTCGGGCAAGGAGGAGACGCAGTCGGCGTGGACCATGCCGGTCTACAAGGCGCACGACGGGGTGTCGGACTGCCCGGCGGGCACCGACTTCGCGTCCAGCTCCTGCACTCTGGGCTACCGGTTCAACCTGGACTACGTCGTGGACCGCCACGGCAACGCGATGGCGTACTACTACGCGCCGGAGACGGGTTACTACGGCCCGAACATGAAGAACACCGCGGTGGCCTACACCCGCGGTGGGACGCTGAAGCGCATCGACTACGGCATGACCTCGTCCACGGTCTACTCGGGTACCGCGCCGGAGCAGATCCTGTTCGACGCGACGGCGGAGCGTTGCATCTCGGGCTCGCCCGCGGGCAACACGTGCTCGGACTCCCAGTTCACCAAGTCCAACCCGGAGTACTGGCCGGATGTGCCGATCGACCTGAACTGCGCCAAGGACGCGACGGACTGCACCAATCACGGTCCCAGTTTCTGGTCGCGCAAGCGTCTGACCTCGATCACCACGCAGGTGCAGGTCGGCGGGGCGACCAAGCAGGTGGACCGCTACGACTTCACCCAGTCCTTCCCCGACGGCGGGGACCACGCCCCGACCTTGTGGCTGGACAGCATCAAGCACACCGGCCTGGACCTGCTCGGCGGGGCCTTCGCCACCGCCTCCACCCCGTCGGTCAGCTTCGATCCGCCGTTGCAGCTGCCGAACCGGGTCGGGACGATCCCGCAGATGCCGTTGATGTACCACGACCGGATCCAGACGGTCACCACGGAGACCGGTGCGGAAACCACGGTGGTCTACGACACCCCGGACTGCTCCAGCGCCCCGGCAAGTGATCCGTCCGACCCGGCGGACGCGGCGGCGAAGGGATTCGCCTCGACGAACAAGCTGCGGTGCTTCCCGGTGTACTGGACGCCGGACGGACAGCCCGCGCCGATGCTGGACTGGTTCTATCTGCACCCGGTCAAATCGGTGACCACCATCGACCCGCACAACAACTACCAGGACGGCACCGAGCCGGAGTTGCTGACGGAGTACTCCTACAAGGGGAACCCGGGCTGGCACTACGACGACAACGAGACGGTCAAGAGCAAGAACCGCACCTGGGGCCAGTTCCGCGGATTCCCGGAAGTGGACATCACCACCGGTGACCCGAACGTCTTCCACTACACCGACGGGGCCAAGGTCTACGACCAGAAGACCCTCACCAAGACCTACTACTTCCTGGGCATGAACGGCGACACCATGCCGTCGGGGACACGCAGCGTGCCCGCGCTCACCAGCCAGGACGGCAGTGTCAGTGTCGCCGACGACAACCCGCTGGCCGGGCAGGTCTTCGAGACCGACACCTACACCGGTGTGAACGGCGGCATCGACAAGACCGTCGTCAATGTTCCCAAAATCATCGGCCCCACCGCCTCGCGGTCCCGGACCGGACTCCCGGACCTGACGGCGAACATGGTCCGCCCCGCCAGAACGCTGACCCGTCAGGCCGTCTCGTACGGTTGGCGAAAGACCGAGACCGACACCTTCTACAACACGACCCTGGGCCAGACCACCACCGGCATGGCCGTCCAGAGCGACGACCGCGGTGAGGTGGGTGCCACCGGCAACACCGCCAAGTGCACCTTCACCCGCTACCTCGACGGCACCCCGGCAACCCTGGTGGTCACTGCCGAGAGCATCGTCACCGACCAGGACTGCAACAGTTCCGGGGCCACCCCCTCCGGAAACCTGATCTCCGACACCCGCACGTCGTACGACGGGCACGCCTTCGCCTATAACGGCGACGGTCAGACCAACCCGGACCTGC
Organism: Streptomyces sp. NPDC059373; assembly: GCF_042751495.1. Lineage (NCBI taxonomy): Bacteria > Bacillati > Actinomycetota > Actinomycetes > Kitasatosporales > Streptomycetaceae > Streptomyces > Streptomyces sp. NPDC059373. The sequence goes on from NZ_JBHYXC010000004.1 coordinate 221,560, forward strand.
CCAGCGCGGGCGACGCCACTCTCGTCCAGAAGGCGTCGGCGTCCAGCGGGGCAACCGCCACCAAGTTCGTCGACCAGACCCAGAGCACGTACGACTCCTACGGCCGAGTGGTACTGGCCACCCGGACGCCCCATGCCACTGCCCCGGACGGCAGCAGCCTGGCCCAGACAGTGGCGACCTCGTACACGCCGGCCAGCGGCGCGCTGCCGACCAGCACCACCACCGCCACGCAGATCACCCTGGGCGCGGCCTGCACACCGGCCACCACCTCGTCCAAGGACTGCCAGGTGGCGACCTCCGGGCTGGATGCCGCCCGTGGTGTGCCCCTCACCAAGACCGATGTCGCCGGTCTGGTCACGTCGCTGTCCTACGACGCGCTCGGTCGGCTGACCGGTGTCTGGCTGCCCAACGAGAACAAGGGGGCCGGCGCCCCCGCCAGCATGACCTACAGCTACGCGCTGTCCGCCACCGCTCCTTCGGTGGTGTCCACGGGCACCTTGCTGGACAACGGCAGCTACAGCATCAACGAGACGCTGTACGACGCCATGCTGCGCACCCTGCAGACCCAGGTGACGGCGGAGAACGGCAGCACCACGGTCTCGGACACCCAGTACGACTCGCACGGCTGGACCGTGGTCACCAACAACAGCTATGCGATCTCCGGGAACCCGGGCTCCAGTCTGGTGTCGGTCTCCCAGGTGAGCATCCCCGCCACCACCGTCACCGACCACGACGCGATGGGACGTACCACCCGGAGCACCGACGAGCACGACGGGGTTCAGACCTGGAACACCCGCACCGCCTACACGGGGGACAAGACCACCGTCATCCCGCCCACCGGTGCGGTCGCCACCACCACGGTGACCGACGCTCGCGGTCAGAACACCGAGCTCGACCAGTTCACCGCGGCACCGACCGTGAGCGGCAACGCGACCGACGGCTTCACCGTCACCGGTGGGACGTCCCACGCCACTCGTTACGGCTACAACGCGGCCGGCCAGCAGAACAAGGTGACCGGCCCCGACAACGCGGTGTGGGCCTTCGGCTACGACCTGCTGGGCCGCAAGACCTCGCAGGCGGACCCGGACGCCGGCACCAGCCACTACGGATTCGACGACGCCGGGAACCTCGTCTCCACCACCGACTCGCGAGGCAACGAGCTGGACTTCACCTTCGACCTGCTCGGCCGCAAGCTGGCCGAGACGGACAAGGCGAAGAACTTCAAGGTCGCCTCCTGGCTGTACGACACCTTGCGGATCGGTCAGCTGACCTCGTCCACCAGCTATGTGCAGGGCGTGACGGGCGGATACACGGTCGCGACGACCGGCTACACCACACTGGGCAAATCGACGGGCACGAAGATCACGCTGCCCGCGAGTGAGGCCCCGCTGCCGACCAGTTACCAGACCACCTACGCCTACAGCGCCAAAGCGCAGCTGCTGACCTCGCAGGTCGACCCGCGCACCCAGGGCCTGATCGGCGAGACCATCACCTACGGGCACGACGTGCTCGGCAACCCGACCACGACCGCGAGCAGCGCCCAGACCTACGTCGGCGGCACCGTCTACACCAACTACGGCGAGCCCTCGCAGCTCACTCTGGGGGCGTCCAGCAACCCCGCCTGGATCACCTACTCCTACGATGACCAGACCCGCAGACCCACCGAGCGGCTCATCTCGCGTACGCAGGCGCCGGGGCCGCAGGTGGACGACACCACGTACTCCTACGACGCCGCCGGCAACCCGCTGTCCGCCGCCGACCAGCAGTCCGAGACCGGCAACACGGCCACGGACACCCAGTGCTACCAGTACGACGCACTGGCCCGGCTGTCCCAGGCCTGGACCGCGAAGGCCGCCTGCCCGGCGCAGGGCACCGACCCCACCGCCGCGACCGTCGCCGGCACGGCCGGGTCGTACTGGCAGTCCTACAGCTACGACGCCATCGGTGACCGCACCCAGGTGGTCGATCACTCCACCACCGGTGGGGCGGACGTCACCACCGGCTACGTCGATGGCTGCACCACCGGTTGCAATGCCACCGGTGCCCAGCCGCACACCCTCACCAAGACCACCGGCGGAAGCAACCCGGCCGACTTCGTCTACGACGCCGCAGGCAACCTGCTCACTCGCACTCCCACCAGCGGCGGCGCGGGCCAGAACCTGACCTGGGACGACGAAGGCCATCTGGCCCAGGTCGACACCACCGGAAGCAGCCCCACCACCACCAAATACGTCTACGACGCCGACGGCAACCAGCTGATACGCCGCGACCCCGGGAAGACCACGCTGTTCGCGGGCGACACCGAGATCGTCGTCAACACCGGGGTCACTCCGAACGTCCTGCTCGGCGCCGTACGCACCTACTCGCACGGTGGCGCCGGCAGCGCGGTGGCGGTCCGCTCCAGCCTGCCCGGCGGCGGCACCGACTACCTCTTCGACGACGCGCACGGCACCGGCACCATGGCCATGGACACCACCACACAGAAGGTGTCCCGTCAGCAGTACACGCCTTACGGGCAGCAGCGGGCCAACGCCAACGACACCGCGTGGCCCGACCCCACCCACTCGTACCTCGGCAAGTCCCAGGAAGCCGCCACCGGTTACACCGACGTCGGCGTCCGCAAGTACGACCCGGCGCTGGGACGTTTCATCAGCGTCGACCCCAAGTTCGAGGCCACCAACCCACAAGAGCTCGGCGGCTACGCCTACTCCGGTGACAACCCTGTCACCAACGCCGACCCGAGCGGCCAGATGTACCCGGCGGGTGACGGCCCCGGGCCCTCCTACCGCCCGCCGACAGATGCGACGGACTGGCTCTTCCGCGGCTCCACCGTGGGTTTCGGCGGTTCGGAGCGCATCCAGTCCACCGGGTTCACGCCCACCTCTTCGGACCCTGGTGTCTCCACTCACTTCGCCACCCAGGCCGCGAACGACTTTCACGGGCAGGGCGTGCTCCACATCCTGAACCGGCAGGACCTCACCGATCTGGAGGTGATGGACAACTACTACCAATCGCTCCCGCATGAGAGCGAGGTGTGGGTCGAGGGGCCCGCCACCGATCTCGCCAAGCGGGCCCGGGTGACGATTCCGGTTGAGCAGGCGCGGAGCATGCTGTCCAAGATGGGTGTCGACGTCGATCCGGCCACCAGGCTCGGCGACCTGAACGGCAGCCTCAAAACGACCCCCAAATTGACCCCCGATCAGATCGAGGAGTTCGCCAAGAGCGCCGGGGCTACCGGCGGTTCGGGCAGCGGTGCCGCCTCGACCGCGAGCAAGCTGGCGGACTCGGCGGGCGGCGACGCGGGCTTCATCACGGTCGGCGGCGCGCTGAAAGGCAGCCTCTTCGTCGGCGCGGTGGCGCTCTCCGCCTACGACGTCGCCAAGGCGCCGCCGGCCCAGAGGCTCCACACCGCCACGCGGGACGCCGCGGGCCTCGCGGGCGGCCTCGCGGGCGCCGCCTACGGCGCGGAGGTGGGTGCGTCGATCGGCTCGGCCATTCCCGGAGCGGGTACCGTCGTCGGCGGTGTCGTCGGGGGTGTCGTCGGAGGCATCATCGGCAGCGGTGTGGCGTCCGACGTGGCCGACAAGGTCATGAATTGGTTTTGACCCTGGATGGAGGCATCCTCAGCATGAGTAGTACAGAGCCTGTGGGACTACTGCAGGTGGCGATCGTGTACGAGCGGCCCTCGGCGAACAGGGTGAGCTGTCACGCCCGCTGCGTCAGTGTGGGGCGGAGCATCTTCCCCGGCGATTCGGTGCTCCCGGTGGACAGCCCACCGGATGACGGGGCTCCCCCGGCCCGGGTGCTCCGGATACACCGACAGCCCGTCGGGGAGTTCACCGAACTGACCCCCGGCTGGAGCGCCGTCGTCGAACTCGAGGGCATGGACCTGTCCTGGGTGCAGCCCGAGGCGAACCTCCGAGTGGTCCCGCCGACGACCGGCACGGAGCAGGGACAGGCGGGCTGAGCACCGCCTTCGGCGGCAGCCGACCGGAATCTGTGCCGCGGTGATCGGCTCGAGGCGCTGAGGATCTCCCTTCCGAGATCCTCAGCGCCTCGGCCCGCAGGGACTGGACGCGCTGGGGGGCGCCGCAGAGCACGGGCAGTCATGCGGTGCTCGATGCCCTGGGCCGCGTGGTCCAGCAGCTGTCAGGTCAGATCACCATCACCACGAATGACTCCCGGGGGCGGCTCCGCCCTGGCGTGGTCAGCCACCGGTCGGTGACCTGTACCCAGACGTCCTGGCCCGCGAAAACGGCCGCAGAGGCTCTGCCCATCCCGGGCGGAGCCTCTGCACCCAGTCCGACCAACAAAAACGTCAGGGATAAACGTGGATCAGCAAGGCCCGCCAAGATCCCCCAAGGGACCTTGGCGGTTTATGCCAAGGTGCTCGGCGGCAGGCTGAAAATCATCGCTGACTTCCGTGACGAAACGTCCTTGGGTAAGGAACCGCCGTCCTCGGCCCTGGCCTCTCTGCTGTCATGGTGCGGGCTCCGTTCAAGCACCGGCTTTCAGTGCTCCTCGCCAGGGCGAAGCCCTCCATCCGCCGGAAGGCGAATCCGCTGCGGGCGAGCTCGCGATCGGCTTTCGGCCGGTACGGTCCCGTCGATCGTCCATGCGCTGGAACGGCGGTTGCAAACCGGCAGCCTCGTCCGGATCCTCGTGATCAAGCCCGCCTCACCGGCCGAGGAGCTGGCCGAGAACAGGCTGGGCATTCAGGCCGACCACGGCGGCCGCACCGCGCCGACTCAGCGGACGCTCACCCACCTTGAACGGCTCCACACAAGAATCGGCGGCCGTCTTGAGGTGCGAGTCACGTCGGAGGAACTGAGTTTCGGGTGGACGCTCATCGCACCGGGAACATCCCGTGCAACGCTCTACCTCGAGTACTACGCCTGCAAGATCCAGCGGCTGGGGAACACCTCGGCGGCGCTGTCATTTCAGCCGGCGCGGGTGTCACTCCTGGGAGAATTCGTGGGTGGCGCGGCGGTAGGGCTGGGAGACCGCTGCCAGCCGGCGCGCAGGCCACAGGTCGTCCCGCTCGTTGAGGCTCAGCTCGGGACCGCGACGCAGGAGCCAGATCGTCTCGAACTGGAAGTGCAGTACAGCGTCGCCGGGGACCGTGTCCAGCAGGCCGGACACCAGCCGGATCATGTCGTCCTGCTGGTAGTAGTGCTCGCTGGAACTGGCGAGCTGGAACCGGACCCAGACGGTGGGAGTGAACCCGAGATCGGTGATCACGGGGTGCCACGGCTGCGGCTTCTCTTCACCCACGCGAATCCACATGCCCCTCCAGGTCACCGCGCCCTCGCCGGTCACGAGCTCGGGGGTGACCGATGCGTCGAACAGGCCGGCGGACTGGGCGAGGTCGCGCAGGTGCCGGGCGACCTGTGCCACGGGCGTCGCTGTCCCCATGTCGAGGTTGTAGGAAATAGACATGCAGATCGTCCTTCGGAGGTGCTAGGGGTAGAGGTGCAGCAGGTTGCCGTCCTTGTCGATGGCGATGACCTCCTTGAGCCCCGGGTTCGGCCAGTCGTGCAACTGGGCGTTCATCTTGGCCACGTCGACGGAGCTGTCGCTCAGATTCAGCACGATGCGGTCGGCTTGATCCTTGTCGATCTTCCCCTGGATCTCGGAGGCGATGTTACGGGCGTTGCCTCCGCTGGGTGAGTAGCAGTCGAATATCTCCCCGTTGATCCTGTAGTCGGGGTTCCTGCTGCCGGGTACGTCAGGCGCATGCTCGACGTCGTATCCGTTCTGGGCCAGCTTGTCCGCCGCCTCGTTCTGACGCGTTATCGCCCGCACGGTCTCGGGGTCGGCCTTCCTGGGGATGGTCTCCGGATTGCCCTGTGCCGTGGCGGTCGGGTCGGGGTCACGCTCGGGAAGCGTATGGCCTGGACCGTTGGGGGCCTCGTCACCCCCGCCTCCGCCTCCACCCCCGTCGGAGTTCATGTTCACCCGATCCGGGCCGGCCGCGTCCTGGATGATGTTGTTCAGCCCCAGACCGGCCATGGCGAGGCCGCCGGTGATCGCAGTGGCCGATACGGCGGCGGCCGGCACGCCCACCAGGGCGCCGATCCCAGTGGCGTCCAGAACCACGCCGCCCACTTCCCCGCCGGCGCCAACCGTTGCCAGGCCCAGGCCCCCGGCCACCTCCAGAACCGAACCTGGGTCCTGCACCATGGCATTGCCCACCGAGGCGAGGTCGGTCAGTACCGTTTCTCCGACCTCCTTGGCGACGTGTCCCGCGCCGGAGAAGAAAGAGCCGAGGTCGTCACCGAGATCGGACCAGAATCCCGGCTTCGCAGGCGCGAGGTCGCGCGCCTCTCCCACTGCGGCGGCGGCCGCCTTGCCGGCGCTGTCCAGTTGACCCCGGGCGCTGTCCAACGTGTCCTGTGCGGCCTCGTGCTGTGCCTTCCCAGAGTTCCACTGGTTGATGGCGTCGCCTGCCTGGCCCTGCGCCCAACTCAACGTGGTCATGTAGGAGTCCAGGGCCCTGGCTGCCTGATGGAACGCGTCGCCGGCCCGCAGCCACTTGCTCGGCTGGCCGTGAAAGACCTTGCGGAAGGCCTCGGCGGCATCGCCGCTCCAGCCGTCGCTGGTGTCGATGCGCTGGAGCCCCTCACCGGCGAGGTGGAGGAGGTCGCCGTAGGCCTGAAGTGCCGCCTGGGTGTGGCTGATCGACGCGACGTCGCCGGGTATGAGCGCTGTCGCATCGTTGGTCTGGCCGAGCGCCGTCACCGTCACTTCACCCCCGGATCGGTGCCGGTTCCGTGCAGCATGCCGTGGAACTGCTTGTGGGTGTGCTCCTCGACGGCGCTGTAGGCGTTCACGTTCGCCGTCAGCCGGGTGGCGATCTCCTGGCCGTCCTTGGAGAGGTTGTCGACGCCGCGTTGCCAGCGGCTGAGGAAGTCGGACAACGTGCTCGCCAACTCCCCGTGGCCGATCGCCGACCTGTCGTGGGGTATGTCGCTCACCTTCTGCACGCTGATCTCGTCGAGCGTGCCGTTCACCCCGGAGGCGGCCTTCTCCAACGCGTCTAGATCGACGCTGTACTGCTCACCCATCATTGACCTCCCCGTTCAGGTCGCCGCTGGTCAGCCGTCAACCGAAGGGAGTCTGCCAAATGAGGGGATCCGATTTAATCGCTTTATGCCGTTATGCTGGTCTGTGCGCCAGGTCGTTGGCATGGCCATGAATCACAAATGGACAGCCCTTTACTCAGGTTGAACGGGCCGCGGTCAGTGCGCCGTTGAGTGCTTGCGGAACATAACCACCCTGCAGCGCCAGGGGAGACGCCGGAGTAAGTGGAGTAAGCCACACTCCGGCGAGACGTCCGAATCCACGCGGGCGACCGCCGATTTCTGCTTCCGGGACAGCGGTAGCTCCACCCGGCACCTCGATCACGAACGGTGCAGTCGGGGTGGAGTGGCTTGCCGGAAGTGGTGTACCGATGTTCCGGTGGGCACGGAGTGCCGTCGTCGTGGTAGCTGATCAATGTGCCCTTCGAAGCCAGTGTGAGACTGACTGAGCTGCTCTCGAAGGTCCATCGCCGACAGCAGCGAATGCGTCCCCGAAACCGATGTACGGATTCGACCCGACGCGGAAGACTCCAGCTCCCGGCTGGTGCCCGCGCGAAAGAACGGTCGCTGGCTGATCTTCGAGATGTCGACGTCACGAGGGACAGGCGAGTCAGGACCCGCGTGACGTCGTGCATTCCCTACGCCGAGAGGTCCCGGGCCGGGTAGAACTGTCAGAAATGGGGAAACCCGCACGTGCTGCCTGAAGGGGGGCGGGCAAGTGTCCTGGCGATTCAACCCAGCGCCCGGGTGGCCCTCGTCGCCGCCGGACTTCTCGCCGCCACCGGAGTGGCGTCCCGATCCGGCTTGGCCGCCGGCCCCGGAGAACTGGCTGTTCTGGATATGGGTGGATGACCCGTCGAGTTCGCCGCCTGGTACCGAGCCTGCTGTCGCTCCCTCACCGGAGATGCCTCTGGCGACCTCTGTCGTGGTCTCAAGCCCGGGGGCCGAGAGCCTGTCGTCCGGCACCGGACAGCTCTGCGGTGATGACGGCATCCTCACGCTCGCAGAGGATTCCCTGGAGCTGAGTTTTTCTGTAGGGCGGTTCGGCGATGCGTTCAAGGGTGCGCTTCGCGTCCGCCGCTATCCCATTACGACGGTGGCGGACGTGCGCTACGAACCGCCGTCGTCATGGCACCGAGGATCGCTACGACTGCTCCTCGTACCCGGCGCGGACCCCCTCCGCCCGCTCCTGAAGGACCCCGAGCCGGGACCGGGCAGCGACCCGGACACCCTGGTCATCTCAAGTGCCCAGGCGGCACAAGCTGACGCCTTCGCTCAGTTGTTGCGCGCCCGCCTGACGGAACCGAGACCGACTGCCGTCGCTGATTCTCCGTGTGTCGAGAGTGGAGTCCTGCCTCTGGAGGTGTCGGGATCTGACGGACGTGTCTCCTTCGACGGTCAGGCTGTTGCCTTGAAGTTCGGACGCCTGGCAGCGTCAGAAAAGAAACGGCCAGGACGGCGAGACCTGCCGGTGGACGCGATTGCCGACGTGCAGGTGCACCATCCAGGCCTCACAGGATGGCTGCACTTCGTTCCCGCGGGCACACCCGAAGCCGCTCCGAGCGATCCGAAAACCGACATCAACACCCTGGTACTCAACGCCGATCGGTCCCAGTCGTACGCCGTCCTCGGCGCTGCAGTCCTCACTGCGATCCGCAGCACCGGAACCCGCCCTTACGCAGAGCCGATCACCCCGGCGCCGCCCCTGCTCCCCGCAACGGCCCCGCCCAACCAACACCCTGCGACTGGGGTCGTTCCCACAACCGAGCAGCCCCCCAGAACCAGCGGTGTTCCGGCACGGACTGAGCCCAATCCCGGACTCACAGCCTCCGCGCCCGGTGCGAATACCGCCAGCACGGACACGCCACACGCGCCCTCGTGGAAAGAGCGACGTGCTGCCCGGCGAGCCGACAAGGACTACGAAAAGGCCCTGGCCGTATGGGAACGCGAACAGGCGTTGCTCGACCAGGCCACCACGGCCGCCCTTGGAGCGGCCGGAGCTTCCACAACGATCGCAAGTGGTCTCATCATCCTCAAGAAGAACGAGGCAGCCCTCTGGGCCGGCCAGGCATCGCTGGTCGAGCCACGGCGACAACCCGGGTACTACTCCGGAGGCACCGCTGGAGTCCGCCTGCGTATCGCGAAAGGCGTGTCATATCGGATCGGGGCATCCAGCCGCAGCTACACACCCGGTCCAGAGATGCAGACGCCGGTCGACCAAGGCTCGATCATCGTGACCACCCAGCGCGTTGTCTTCAAAGGCAGCAAGGCCAGCCGAGAATGGGTGTTCGATAAACTCCTCGGCGTAGACAACGCCGCAGACGGCACCAGCGTGCTCCTGCATGTCTCCAACAGGCAGAAAGTGTCCGGACTGCTGCTTGGTAAGTCGAGCGAAGCATTTCAGGTGTTCCTGGCGCTCGGACTGGCCATCCTGGAGCGCGGGCCATCGAAGGTTGCTGACGAGTGCGCCGCGTCGGCCGCCGCACATAGGAAGGAACGCCCCATCGTCCGACCGTGAACTTCTGAGCAGCTGGGCGGTGGCCTCGACGCTGGAGCGGCAAGCCGGGAGGGCAAGACTTACTCGCATCAGTAAGGCACTCCGCTGCGCGCGGGTTCGAATCCCGTCCTTGAGCTGGCGCGATCATCCTCTGTGACTGGAGCACGATCCTGCCGGGCCTCATTGAGGCCGAGTTGAGGCCGCAAGGACAGGAACAGACTGACAAGGGTTGAGGAGCACTCGCATGGATAACCCCATCTGACCTGAGAAAACGTCATGGATGAGCGTTGATGGGCAAGGACCGCCAAGATCCTCATCGGACACGACCTTGATGTCGACGCCGGCTGCCAGCGCGAGGGTCGCTGCCCCGCGGCGTAGGTCGTGAAGGCGGATCGGGGGCAGTCCGGACATCTGGGGAGAGAAGGGCGACATGCTCGCGGGCTCCGTCATCCGCCGGGCAGCGCAGCGCCCGCGAGAAGGTGCTCACCCGGTCATGGTTGGTGAGCCCGACCTTGCGTCCCACGATCCTGGCTCCTGCCGCCACCTGCTGCGCGGCCCAGGCGGAGTGGACGGCGTACGCGACGTCCAGATTGCCCGCGGGCAGCAGGTCGCGCAACGGGGCGCAAGGGCGCCGCGTCGTGCGGGCCTCGCTGAGCCGGTTCGGCGCCTCAGTGGCGCCGGTGCCGAGTGTGGAAGCGGGGACGGGCGTATCAGTTCACCTCGAAGGTCGTGCCGATGCCCATGCCGGTGATCCACTGGGGGACCGGCTCGTAGCTCGTCCACACGAACGGCCTGTCCACGGCGGCCTGCCCGATGAGCCAGGTGCGTATCTCGTGCCCGCCGCTCCCGGCCTGCTCTTCGAGGCCTTCGTCCCCCAGAGCGGTGATCGGCGTGAGGTCCGCGGCGGCCAGCCGCTTGAGGAACCAGCGGTCCCAGGTGGAGTTGACGTGCGCGTGCGGATCGCCGCCCATGGCCCGGACCCGGGGTTCGCGCGCCGCGGCGAAGGCCTGGAGATTCGCGCGCCCGTGGATGACCGCCTCCCGCCGCTCGCCGGCCACCGCGGGGTCGCGCGGATCGTTGGGCGGAAGCCAGTGTGAGAGCCCGCCGCTGGCGACGACGAGGACGCGCCCGGGGAAGTCGGCGCCGCGGAGGGCCTCGCCGAGGGCTCTGCCGAGCTGCACGCAGCGCGGCATGCTCGGCAGCGGCGGGGCGGCCGTGTTGACGATCAGCGGTACGAGCGGGACCGTACGACCGCCGCAGACCATCTCATAGCCCTGGGTCACTCCGTGGTCGACGGTGAGCGAGTAGGACAGCGACAGGTCGAATCCGGCCCCCGCGAGGGTGTCGCGCACGGACCAGGCCAGCTGTGCGGCGACCGGCAGTGGCCCGGACCGGCTGCCGAAGTCGCCGAACCCCACGGCCTGTTCGATGCCGAGGACGAACGGCGGCATCTGGTCGTAGAAGTTCGCGTGGAAGTGGTCGGGGCCGATGACGACGACGGCGTCGGGAGCCAGCCGGGCCACGGCCTCGGCCACCCGGGCGGCGTCGGCGAGGAAACTGCCGCCGGGCTCCGAGGGCCCGCGCGGCGGCGTCATGGTGGCGAACGGCGAGTGCGAGATGCCGACCAGGCCGATGATCTCGCTCATGCGGGATCCTTGCCGAGGATGAGGAAATCGCGGTGGGCGCGCAGGAACTCGCCCGGCTTCTCCCACTGCGGCCAGTGGCCCGCGTCCGTGATCACGTGCAGGCGGGCGTCGGGCAGCCAGCGCAGCAGGAGTTCGGCCTCGTCGAGCCCGCCGGTGGGATCGTGGTCGGTCCACAGCAGCAGCGTCGGCGCGGTGACCCGGCCGACCCAGGACGGGCGCCAGGAGAAGTCCTTGCGCACCTCGGGGTCCTGCAGGACGAGAGTGTTGGTGATCGCCTGCAGGAAGCCGGGACGGCCGTAGACCGCGCGGCGGAGGTTCACCAGCTCGTCGGTCACCATCTCCTTGTGGTGGAACAGGAACTCCACCCGGCGGCGTACCGTCTCGTCGCTCGGATCCCGGACGGCGGCCAGGGTGCTTTCGCGCATCCTGACCATCACCTCCGGCTTGTCGGCGATGTTGCCGGGAGTGTTGAGAACGAGCCGCTCGACGCGGTCCGGGTGGTGCGCGGCCGTCCAGGCGACCACCCAGCCGCCGAGCGACTCGCCGGACAGGTGCGCCGAGCCGATGCCCAGGGCGTCCATCAGCCCGAGCAGGTGGTCGGACAGGACGTCGATGGTGTAGGGCTTGTCCGGCAGGTCGGACCAGCCGTGGCCGACCATGTCGTAGGCCGTGACGCGGAAGTCCGCGGCCAGTCCCGCGATGTCGCGGGCGTAGGCCTCGAGGTGCCCGCCGGTGCCGTGCAGCAGGATCAGGTCGGGGCCCGACCCGGCCCGCAGCACCCGGGTGCGCACGCCGTTCACGTCGACGTGCCGGAGTTCGTGGTCGATGTCGGCCAACTCGCCCCAGAGGCTGATGTGTTCGGGCAGCGTGCTCATCGCGAATCCTCTCCGAAGCGGGCACGGGCCTCGGCGACGGTGGCCAGGCCCGCGCTCTGCCGCCGTCCGACGCCCAGCATGCCGAGCAGCCGGGAGTTCTCGATGGTCAGGAACTCGACCGGCTCGGCGGCCGAGTCGTTGTAGTGGCGGTGCCAGGTCCACGGCGGGGTGTAGATGAAGTCGCCGGCCGACCAGGACTCGGTCTCCTCCTCGACCTCGCTGTGCCCCTCGCCGCTGATGACGAAGTGCACCGTCTCGTGGTGGTGCCGCTGCATGTCCGAACTCAGCCCCGGCGGGATGGTCTGCCGGAAGATCTCGAAGGTGGCGGTCGGCAGCTTCCCGGCGATCGAGAGCTTGGTGGGGTTGTGCACCTGGTCGGCCGGCAGCGTCTCCAGCTGCGCCGCGTGCACGACGACCGGGCGGGCGGCGCCGGGCCGCACGGTATCGGAGATCGCGCCGAGGAAGTCGGCCAGCGCGAATCCGTCTCCTGACTGGGCCATCAGATCGTTTCCGTCCTTCCGCCGTCGACCGTGAGTACGGTCCCGTTGATGTAGCTGGCGGCTGCCGAGGCCAGGAAGGTCACGGCCGCCCCGATCTCCTCGGGCCGCCCGGCCCGGCCGGCCGGGATGCCCGCCGCGTCCGCCGCGTCGAGGTCCTCGTACGCGACTGCGGTGATCCGGGCGCGGGCGTCCAGGATCTCGCGGCGGCGCTCGGTCGCCGTGGCGCCGGGCGCCACGCAGTTGACCGTGACCCCTTCGGCCGCGAACTCCCGGGAGAGCAGCTTGGCGGCCGCGGTGACCGCCGACCGCAGGACCACGGAGGTCGCGAGGTCGGGCTGGGGCTGGCGCACCGCCGAGGAGGTCACGAGGACGACCCGGCCGAAGCCCTGCGCGGCCATGCGCGGCAGGGCGAGCCGCGCCAGGCGCAGCGGGCCGAGCAGCAGCAGCTCGAAGGCCTGCTGCCAGCGTTCGTCCTCGACCTCGAGGATGCGGCCGGGCGGGGGTCCGCCGGCGTTGAGCACGAGGACGTCGAGCGCGCCGTACCGGCTCTCCACCTCGTTGAGGGCCGCCGCGGCGGACTTCGGCTCCGACACGTCGTTGACCAGCGCGTGGACGGTGCCGCCGGTGTCCCTGCCGAGCCGCAGCGCCGCGGACCCCAGCTGCTCGGCACGCCGCCCGGTGATGACGACGCGGTGGCCCGACCGCAGGAGCTGTTCGGCGACGGCGTACCCGATTCCGGCGCTGCCCCCGCCGACGAGGGCGTTGCGAGCGTTGATGGCAGCCTCCTGGTTTTCGAGCACCGCTGGTTCCGTACGCCGGGGTTCGCGGGCGCTGGGTTCGCGGGCGCTGAGGTTTCCGGACTGGGGCACCGGTCGCGACGGGTCTATCGTGGCCCGCATGAACCCGGGAACCAACGTTGAGTCCCGCTGAGCGGGACAGCGACGCTCCGGCCGCGGGCGGCCTCGATCGCGCCGCGGCGATCCTCGGCGCCTTCGACGCGACGCACCGCGACCTGACCCTCGCCGCCCTCGTCGCCCGCAGCGGTCTGCCGCGCTCCACCGCCCACCGCACCGCCGACCGGATGATCCGGCTCGGCTGGCTCGACAAGCCGAAGGACCGGTACCGGATCGGCAACCGTCTGTTCGAGATCGCGAGCCTGGCCCCGATCCGGCTCCAGCTACGCGAGGCGGTGCTGCCCTTCCTGCAGGACCTGCACAGCGCGACCAAGGTCACCGTGCAGCTCGGGGTGCTCGACGGCGCGCAGATCCTGGTCGTCGAGAAGATCACCGGCCATCGGCCGATGCCGATGCTCTCTCAGGTCGGCGGGATCATCCCGGCGCACTGCTCGGCGCTGGGCCGCGCGATCCTCGCCTACAGCGACACCGCGACCATCGACGCGGTGCTGGCCGCCGGCCTCGAGCGCAGGACGCCGCGTACGCTGACCGATCCGGTGGCCGTCCTGCGCGAGCTGACCGCGATCCCGCCGCGCGGCTGGGCGGTCGAACGCGAGGAGGGCAACATCGGGGTCAGCTGCGTGGCCGCCCCGGTCTTCGGCCCGCTCGGCGAGGTCGTGGCCGCGCTGTCCGTCACCGGCCCCTCCGGCCTGATCCGGGCGCAGGTGATCGGCCCCGCCGTGCGCCTGGCCGCCGCGGCGGCGTCCCGGGCCTACTGCTCGCGCCGGTGACCTTCGCCGACTGTCCTCGCTGACTGTCATTGACCGCCGCGGACGCGGAGTCCCGCTGAGTGGGACTTCTGATTGCCGATCGGGCCCGGCGGCCCGCACGCTGTGAGCGCCGACACACCGACGGCTCGCCGGTGCGGCGACCTCAAGGAGACGATGATGACTCTAGGCGGCGGCTACATGCTGCCCTCGCGCGAGGGACAGACGATCGCGGCGATCGGGCTCGGCATCACGATGAAGACGGACGGCACGTCGACCCGTGACGCGTACTCGCTGTTCGAGTACACGATCCCCCCGCAGACCGACGGGCCGCCCCCGCACCTGCACACCCGCGAGGACGAGTCCTTCATCTGCCTGGCCGGGCGCCTCGACGTCCACCTCGGCGGCGAGGACTTCGTCCTCGAACACGGCGACTACCTGTACCTGCCGCGGGACGTGGTGCACGCCTTCCGCAACCCGTACCAGCAGGAGTCGCGGGTGATCTCCGTGGTCTCGCCCGCCGGGCTCGAGCGCTACTACCAGGCGCTGGCGGACATGCCGCCCGGCCCCAAGGACATCTCACTGCTGAAGAAGATCATGGCCGACTTCGGCATCGAGATGCAGCTGCCGCCCGAGGTCGCTCAGCCATGAGGATCGCGATCATAGGAGCCGGCGTGGCCGGTCTCGCCACCGCGAAGGTGCTGACCCAGGCCGGCCACGAGGTGCGGGTGTTCGACAAGTCCCCGGACGTCGGCGGTGTGTGGAGCCGGACCCGGCGCTACCCGGGCGTGACGACGCAGAGCCCGAAGGCGCAGTACTCGCTCTCGGACTTCCCCATGCCCAAGAGCTACCCGGAATGGCCCAGCGGCGCCCAGGTCCAGGCCTATTTCGCCGCGTACGCCGCCGAGTTCGGCCTCGAATCCGCCCTGCGCCTGAGCACCGAGGTGACGGCAGCACGCCCGGTCGGCGACGGCCGCTGGACGCTCGAGACGCGCGGCGCCGGGGGAGCGGAGTCCGTCGAGGGATTCGACCGGCTCGTCATCGCGAACGGAGTGTTCTGCGAACCCTTGGTCCCGGCGTATCCGGGCCTTGAGGAGTTCACTGCGGCGGGCGGGGCGCTGCACGCGGCCACCGAGTTCCATCACGCCGAAGAGGCCCGCGGCAAGCACGTCCTCGTCGTCGGGTACGGCAAATCGGCCTGCGACGTGGCGGCGGCGATCAGCGGCGTCGCCGCCGGCACCGATGTGATCGCCCGTCAGCTGCTGTGGAAGGTACCGCGCAAGATCGGCGGTTTCGTCAACTTCAAGCTGCTGCTGCTCACCCGGCTGGGCGAAGGCCTCTTCCGCTACCTGCGACAGCGCGGTTTCGAGAAGTTCCTGCACGGCCCGGGCAACGGCCTGCGCCGCCGGATGATCAACTCCATCGGCTCGGTCTCGGTACGGCAGTTCGGCCTCGCGAAGCTCGACCTGGTTCCGGCCGGCCACATGGAGGACATCGTCCGTGGAGCCATCGGGCTGGCGAGCGAGGGCTTCTTCGAGGGCGTCGCGGACGGGAGCATCACCGTCCACCGCGACCGGACCATCACGCGGCTTCTCGCCGGGCACGACGGTCCCGCGGCCGAGCTGAGCGACGGCAGCACGCACCGCGCCGACCTGGTGCTCTGCGCCACCGGCTTCACCCAGGGCGTGCCGTTCCTGCCCGAGGAGACCCGGCAACGACTGCTCGACGAGCGCGGGAACTTCATGCTCTACCGGCAGATCCTGCCCCTCGACGTTCCCGGGCTCTACTTCAACGGCTACAACTCCTCGTTCTTCAGCCCGCTCAACGCCGAGATGGCGGCCCTCTGGATCGCCGCCGACCTCGCGGAGGCGGTGGCGCTGCCCGACCCCGAGGCCATGCGTCGGGCTGTCGTCGAGCAACTGGCGTTCATGGACGAGGCGACGGACACGCATCACTGCCGCGGCACCAAGATCATCCCGTTCTCGATGCACAACGTCGACGAGGTGCTCGGCGACCTCGATCTGAACATCGGCGCCACGGTCCGAGCCTCGCACTGGCTGGGCGCGGTCAATCCCGCGGCCTATCGGCGGATGACCCCGTCGCTGCTGCGGCGGCTGACACCGAGCGGGCCGCGACCTGAGCCCGGCTCCACCGGCTTGATGCCGGTGGATAGTTTCTCCGGAAACGAAGAAGTGCCTTCCGAGCTGCGATGACGGGTGGCGAGGCAGGTGGGGGGAAGGAAGCCGGGGCGGACCGCACTGCCCGGAGAGCATGGTGGGCGGGCGGTCCGCCGTCGTTCGGATCAGCTGGGCACCCGGATCGAGAGTAGTGCGGCCCGGTCCATTGGTATAGACCTGGTGTGCTTTCCGGTCCGGCGACCAGGTGCCGGGTGGTCATCTGTAGGTGAAGGTGATCGGTGTGCGGACGTTCCGCTGGGACAGCCTGACGGTCAGGGTGCGGGTACCGCTGTCCCAGTGGTAGGCGTGGGAGGACAGGCGGGTGCCGTTCGCCGTGACGGTGGTGGGCGCCGTGGCGTTGACGAACGAGACCGTCCATTCGCGGCCCGTCACCTGGCCACGGAAGGAGCCGGCGGCGGGGCCGATCCGCACGGTGTGCTGCCGGCCGGTCTCCGTGTACCGGATCCTGGTGGTGGCGCTCTGGTGGGTGTCGGTGGTGGTGCCGTTGTCCTCGTAGAGGTCGTACGAGCCCGAGGCGCCTTCGGCGATGTCGAGGGTGACCTTGGCCAGGGGGTTCCGGTCGTTGTCGGTGACATTGTCGGTCCGGGTGGGCACGATGGCGCCGGCCCTGGTGAACACCGGCATCGTGTCGAGGCCGGTGGTGACGTCCTGGGTGGTGCCGCCGGCGTAGGTCTTGCCGGTGAAGTAGTCGGTCCACTGGCCCGGCGGGAACCACACCGAGGTCGTGGCCGTGGTGCCGGGCGTGGTCACCGGGGCGACCAGGAGGTCGGACCCGTAGAAGTACTCGCTGCCGGCCGTGGCGTACGCCTGCTGCTCGTCGGCGTACTCCACATAGGTCGGGCGGACGACCGGGACGCCGGTGGTGTTGGCCTCCTCCGCGAGGTTGTAGGTGTAGGGCACCAGGTTCTCGCGCAGGTTGAGGAACTTGTCCGCCGAGTTCCTCGCGGCCGTCCCGTACTGCCAGGGCAGCCGGTCGCTGTGGTTGCTGTGCAGGCGGTCGACGGGCTGGAAGGTGCCGAGTTGGACCCAGCGGGCGTACAGGTCGTCGGGCAGTTTGTAGGTCTGTTTCGTCTGCCCGCCGGAGGTGTACGTCTCGGAGCCCGACAGGCCCGTGGTGTCGTTGTGCCCGCCTATGTCATGGCTGATGGCGGACATGCCGGTGGCGGCCGACTCGCCTGGTGTGTAGCCGACTTCGGCCTTGAGGGTTCCCCATGTGGAGGAGGTGTCGCCGGTGAAGTGGACGGTGGTGCGCTTGTCGGCCCACGGCCCGGTCGGCATGGTGGCCGAGTTGCCGTAGCCGGACTGCAGGGAGCCGTAGGCGCGGGAGATGACGAATCCGCGTCCGACGGTCTTGTCCGCGTCGGTGGCGTACTGCTGGTTGATCCAGGCGTCGGGGGTCACGCCGGCCAGTGAGGACTGCGAGGCGTCGCAGCACCAGTCCAGCCACCAGAAGTCGTTGCCCTGCTGCTCCATGGTCCGGTGCAGGTCCATGTACGCCTTGAGCTGGTCGGGGTCGCCCCAGTCGAAGGTGTAGCAGTCGCTGCCCGCGGACGAGGCGCAACCGCCCTTGGTCAGCTTGTTCTTGGCCGTGGCCTGGGCCTGGGCGAACTGGGGGTCGGAGCCGAGGATGCTCGGGTGGATGTTGAGCGTGTTGTGCAGACCCTGCGAGGCGGACCAGTCGAAGAAGGCTTTCGGATCAGGGAACTTGGCGGGATCGATCTCCCACCCGCTCCAGGTGTTGGGCGACTTGAAGTCGGTGTCGGTGACCAGGACGTCCAGCGGGACGCCTTCGGAGCGGAACGCGGGCAGGATGGTGTTCTCGTAGTCGGCCGCGGTGCGGTCGATGTACTCCGAGTACCAGACGCCGTAGGCCCATTGGGGCAGCAGTTCGGCCGGCCCGGTCAGGGTGGCCAGGTCGGAAAGACCCTGCTTGTAGTCGTGGCCGTAGCCGAAGACGTAGCCGTCCTGGTAGGCGTTGCCGTTGTGGCCGGGGCGCGGGGTGACCGTCTTGGTGCCGGTGTCGTACACCGCCGACGGTGTGTCGTCGAGCAGGTACCAGCCGTCCTGGTGCAGCAGGCCGGGGATGGTGGCCGGGGCGCCGTTGTCGCCGTTCACCCCGTCGAGGCTGCGGCGGTAGCCACCGAGCGCGAGATGCGGCGCCGGTGCGGCCGCCCCGGCGGCGGTCACCGCGAGGGTGTCCGCGTTGATGTGACAACTGGCGCTGTCCGGGCAGCCGATGGTGAGGTCGTTGCTGCCCGCCTTCAGCGTGACCGGCACCGACGCCGTCTGCCAGGTGTT
Organism: Streptomyces sp. NPDC059373; assembly: GCF_042751495.1. NCBI lineage: Bacteria > Bacillati > Actinomycetota > Actinomycetes > Kitasatosporales > Streptomycetaceae > Streptomyces > Streptomyces sp. NPDC059373. The sequence goes on from NZ_JBHYXC010000004.1 coordinate 240,316, forward strand.
CCAGTCGTCCGTCGCGGGAAAGGACAGGGACTGTGTGGTGCCGCCGGTGGAGACCGTCGCGGTCCGTGTCTGGTGGAGACCGTCGCCGCCCGTGCCGTTGGCGTAGCGCACCTGGAGGGCGTACGTGCCGTTGGAAGGCACCTCGACCACATGGGTCGACAGGCTTGCTCCCTGGTTCAGCTCCGCGACGAACCCCTTGCCGGAGTACCCGGTGTGGTCGGTCGCCAGGACCGCCGAGCCCGCGGTGCGACCGGCCTCGGCCTCGCAGCTCACGCCGTACCGGCAGTCCACGACCGCCCTCGCCGACGAAGGCGGATACGCCCCGCCGGGGTTCACCAGCGCGACGCTGTCGATGTTGACGTCGCCGGAGTCCGACGCCGTCCGGGTGAGGGTGACGGTGTGACGGCCCGCGCCGAGTTGCACCGCGGCCGGGGCGACGCTCCAGGAGTTCCAGTCCGCGGTGACGGGCAGGCTGAGCGTCTGGTTCGCGCCACCGTCCACCGACAGGGTCAGGGTGCGCGTCTTGTACTGGCCGTCGCCCCCGACCGCGTTGGCGTACCGGGTGTCGAGCTGGTAGGTCCCGGAGGTGGCGACGTTCACCTCGGCGGACAGGGAGCTGCCCGTCCCCTCGAAACCGCCCGCGAAGCCCGAGCCGGTGTAGCCGGTGTGGTCCGAGGCGACGCTCACCCCGCTGGTCGTCAGGTCCTCGGCCTCGCACAGGGCGCCGACCGTGCACGTCAGCTGCTGCCACGGGGTGGCGGTCACCGGCTGATCGCCGGCCTTCAGCTGCACCGTGAGGTTCTGCGCGTTGAACGGCCCCGAGCCCACCTGGTACCGCAGGGTGAGCGCGCTCGTGGTGATGGTGAGCCAGCCGTCCGACGTGGTCGAGGTGAAGGACGTCGGCGAGAACGCGTCACGGCCGATCGCGTTGAACGTGGGGCTGTCGAGGAACGCACCGTCGCCCGCGTATTCCGTACGGATCAACGTCGGGGACAGGACCTGGAATCGTGCGTCCGCGGCCGTCACCGTCGGAATGCGCCGGACGCCTGCCGCGTGGGCCGAAGCCCCGCCGGTTCCGGTCATGGTCATCGCTGCCGCGGTGCTCATGACGACGATGACAGCGACTCGTCGTCTCAAGGTACGTATCGCGCGCTGTACCGTTCTCGATCTCAACGGACGCTCCTTTCAGACGAGCCGCCAGAGATGGTCGGAGGTGCCGTTGTCGTTCCACTGGGTCACCTGGGCGCCGTCGGCCTGGGACGCGCCGTCGACGGCCATGAGCTTGCCGCTGTGCACATTGACGATCTTCATCCAGCCGTCGCCGTTGTCGACGAGGCGCCACAGGTGGTCCTGGGTGCCGTTGTCGTTGTACTGCTGGACGTGGGCGCCGTCGTCGGTGGACTGGTTGTGGACGGCGAGTAGCTTGCCGCTGTTGCGGTTGTAGATCCGGACGGTGCCGTCGCCGTTGTCCACCACGGTCCACAGATGGTCGGCGGTGCCGTTGTCCGCGTACTGGGTGATCTCGGCGCTGTCGGCCAGGGACATGCCGCTGACGGCGAGCAGCTTGCCGGAGTTCCTGTTCTGGATGCGCGACCAGGTGACGGCGGAGGCTGCCGGGGTGTTCAGGAGGGCGAGGGTGCCGCCGATGACGGGCCGGTCGGCGAAGCCCTGCTGGGCGGCGGTGGCGACGACGTACCAGTCGGTGAAGGGGACCCGCGACGGGGTGGTGTTGGCGAAGCCGTAGACGCCGTTGATCAGCATGGAACGGGCGTCGGCGTGGTCGGCCAGCCAGGCCGCGGTCCACAACTCCCAGTCGGTCTTGGTGTAGTTGTTGCGCGGGTCCAGCAGTACGCCGTATGTGCCCGCCTTGGCCAGGTACCAGGCGGCCTCCTGCGCGGCGACCCCGGTGGGCACCAGGTTCAGGCCGAGCAGGCGGTCGGGGAAGCCGTTGTACTTCAGGCTCCAGGTGCCGTCCTGGTCGTAGGCGAGCTTGAGGTGCGTACCGGAGGAGTCCTGGGCGAGGGTGACCCACCGGCTGGCGTAGCCGCGGGCGACCGCCAAGTAGTGCGACGCATCAGAGGTGTTGGACGCGGCCTTGGCCACCACGCTCATCGCGCCGATGCCGACGATGCCCTTGAGTGCGAGGTTGGCGCTGTGTGCGATCCAGCCGGTGAAGTCGTCGGTCTGGTTCTGGTTCTCCGGGTCGAGGGCGTTGGCGACCAGGTACTCGGCCCACTGGCGGAGGATCGCGTAGTGGGTGGTGGCGAAGGAGGCCGCGTCGGCCGCCGGGAGGCGCTGGATCACGGCAGCCGCCATGATCAGCATGTTGGCGGACTCCTCGACCGGCATGGCCTCCTCGTTGCCGTCGAGGTGCCCGGAGGCGTTCGGGTAGACACCGAGGTCGTGCTGGGCGTACGCCATGGGCCAGCCGGCCTTCTCCGCGTAGGAGAAGTGCGGTTCGAGCATCAGCCGCAGATACGCGGGCGAGAGGTGGAGGTAGGCGGGGGACGCCGGGTACATGACGTCGACGGTGGAGAAGTCACCGTTGGAGGAGATCTCCTTGAGCATCACCCACGGGGAGCCGTTCCGGTCGACGAGTTCCGTTCCGGCGGCGGCCTGGCGCACCGCCAGGGCGCAGACGGCCGCGTAGTGTTCGCCGGTGTCCCCGCCGCCCGCCGCGCTCGCGGCGTCGTCGTGGATCTGCTGGTCCAGGGCGACGGCGGCGGTCAGGGCGGTGGAGCGGTCGCTGTTGAACCAGTCGAGCATGTCGGTCCACGAGCCCCAGTAGTGCGTCCACCACGGGTTGAGGCTGGTCCCCAGGTAGCTCACCGCGGGGGTGCGCACATGGCCGACAGCGGCCTGGAACACCGCCGACGGGCTGCCCGAAGTGACGGTGCCCAGGTTCTGGTTGAGGCCCAGAACCGGCCAGCGGTCGTTGATGGCGCGGGGCTGGGCGGTGTCGGAGGTGCCGGCCAGCACGCCGTTCGTGGCGGACGCGGCCCGTACGACGGTGTCCTGGCCGATCTGCCAGGTCAGCCCGCTCGCGGTGCGGGCGGCCAGGACCAGCGAACCCCATGACGCCTGGTCGCCGTGCTCGGCCAGCACCCCGGGGGTGGCCGGTTGGCAGGTCAGGGCGGTCATGCTGCCGGTCTGCTGGTGGGCCCAGGTGACCTGGGTGGAGTTGTCGCCGTGCACCCACTCCGCGGAGGCGTCGAGGTGCAGGTCGACGGTGTGGCCGGCCCCGTCGGCGCTGGAGGCCTGGACGCTGATGTAGCTCAGCGGCACGGACTGGCGCTGGAGGTTGCCGAGGTCCACGGGGGAGAAGAAGGTGACCGTCAGGGTGACGCCGCCGCCGGTGAGCGTGAAGATCGAGCGGGTGGCGGTGAGCTGCAGTGCGGTCTGCGTCATCACGGTGAGCGTCGGGCCGCCGGGCAGCGCGGGGTTGCCCAGGAACACGTACGGGGTGCCGTCGATCCGGGCGATGCCGCACAGCGCCGTGATGTGCCCGTTCCAGAAGGTGGGCCAGGTGCCGGGAAGGGTGTCCCCGGCCAGCCAGGTGGACAGGTACGGGGACCGTACGGCGAGCGGGGTGGCGGGCGGACGCAGCGGGCTGAACGTCGAAGCCGCCACCCGAGGCGCGGTCGAGGCCGCCACGGCGGGCTGGGCGGTGAGCGGTCCGCAGATGGTGACGGCGCCCACGACGGCCACGGCGCTCCACCGCAGCAGGTCACGCCGGGAAGGCGGTGGTAAGGCCGGGCCGGGGCGGGGCATGGAGCGGTCTCGGTCGTTGGGGGGAGGCATGGGTGACTCCTGTGGGGGGAGGGTCATTCGGGCCGGTGGCCGGTGAGGCTGACAACGATGTCGCAACCGCGCCAGTCGGGTTCCGACAGCGTGGTCAGCGCGCGAAGGGCTGAGCAGGAGTTGACTCAAACGCGAGTGGGGCAGACGGTCCGACCTGGGGGTCCAGGATTCGACCGAGCGGGCCTTTTCGATGGTCATCTTTATAACGATGAAAACGCGGCGTCAATCGAATGACAGCACGCCTCGCGACCACTGTCCAGACCCCGCGCAAGACTCTTTGACGGTGCGTCGCCTGCCACGTTTCCGCGATTTAATAATTCCCGCGCGAGGTCTGGACAGCTCCGGAAGGGGTCTGCTTTCATCCTCCTCGTCGCCGAATTTCTAACGTTGTACAACCGCTCGTGGCCATCTGCCGCGGGCGTTCTCGGCGATCCCGCAATGCCGGACACGCTGCTGTCGGCAACCCCCGCCAGCCCTCGCCAGCCCCCGCCCAGGGAAGGTGTCCCGTCCCATGAGTCCTGGCAATTTACGATCAAGGTTCCTCGGCCGTGCGGCCGTGCTGCTGTCTCTCGTACTCGGCGCGGCCGGGCTCACAGCGCCGGAAGAGGTGAGCGCCGCGCCGACCACGGCCGCGCCCTCCGTAGCCGGCGCCCCGGCCCCGGCCGCAGGCCAGGGTCTGCGGGGCGACTACTACCGAAGCTCCAACGGCACAGCCCTGGACTTCGCCACGTACACCGGCACCTCGATCGACTCGTCCCTCTATGTCGACGACCTGCTCCCAGCCCTGCGGGCCTCCGCCGGCAGCACTGACAACGTTGCCGTGCGATGGTCCGGGCAGCTGGACGTGCCCGCGGACGGCACGTACACGTTCTTCATAGGGTGACAACGGCTTCCGTATGTCGCTGGACGGATCGAGCGTCATCGACCACTGGACGACCGACTGGGACGTCCAGACCACATCGCAGCCCCTGACGCTCACGGCCGGCCCGCACCAGCTGGCCTTCGACTACAACCAGGGTGTCGGCGGCGCCTATCTGCACACCGAGTGGTCGGGGCCGGGCTTCGACAGACAGCCCATCCCCGACGCAGCGCTGCCGCCTGCCCGCCGGATTCGCGCAGGGGCCTACGACCGGGCGCTGAGCGCGGCCGGCGGGCTCCCCACCGCCGGCCGCCCCGGCCGAACCCACGCCAGAAGCCGCACGCCAGAACCCGCACGACAGCATCACGAAGGAGCTGACCGAACCATGACCACCACTCCGCGCAGAGCCCTCGTCCTGGCAGCCGCCGCGATGATCGCCGCTCTCGCCGCCACCGGCTGCGCCAAGCAGGAGTCCTCCGGCACCGCCTCGTCGGACGCCGGCCAGGGGGCCCAGGTTGTGCAGTCCCCCGGAACCGCGGGTTCCTCCGGGGCGGGCTGCACGCTCCAGGCCTACGGCGCGGCCAAGCTCGACCTGAAGAACGCCGTCGTCGGCTTCTCCCAGTCGGAGAAAGAGGCCAACCCGTTCCGTATCGCCGAGACCCAGTCCATCAAGGACGAGGCGGCCAGGATCGGGGTCAGGAAGCTGCTGACCACCAACGCGCAGTCACAGCTGTCCAAGCAGATCAGCGACATCCAGGACATGCTGGCCCAGGGCGCTCAGTTGCTCATCGTCGCGCCCCTGAACTCCGACGGGCTCGAACCGGCGCTGAAGGCCGCGGCCGCCAAGCACGTGCCGGTGATCACCATCGACCGCAAGATCAACGCCACCGCCTGCAAGGACTATGTGGCCTTCCTGGGCTCGGACTTCGTCGAGCAGGGCAAGCGCGCCGCCGACGCGATGATCGAGGTGACCGGCGGCAAGGGCAAGGCCGCGATTCTGCTGGGCGCCTCCGGCAACAATGTCACCACCGACCGGACCAAGGGCTTCGTGGACGAGCTCAAGGCGAAGGCCCCAGGACTGGAGATCGTCGCCCAGCAGACCGGCGAGTTCGCCCGCGACAAGGGCCAGCAGGTCATGGAGCAGCTCATCCAGTCCAAGCCGGACATCACCGCTGTCTACGCCGAGAACGACGAGATGGGCCTCGGCGCGATCACGGCTCTCAAGAGTGCGGGCAAGAAGCCCGGCAAGGACATCAAGGTCGTCTCCATCGACGGCACCCGCAATGCCGTCCAGGCCCTGGCCAACGGCGAGTACAACGGCGTCATCGAGTCCAACCCGCGCTTCGGCCCGCTCGCCTTCGCCACCGCGCGGAAGTTCTTCGGCGGCGAGTCCATCCCGGAGAACGTCATCATCTCCGACCGCGCCTACGACGCCGCGAACGCCAAGTCGTCGCTCGCCGGGGCGTACTGAGTGGAGCGTCCTGACCCCATGGCACCCCCCGAAGAGGCCACCGCTGTGCTGGAGGCGCACGGCGTCGGCAAACGCTTCCCCGGCGTGGTGGCTCTCGACGACGTCTCCCTGACGCTGCGCCGTGGTGAGATCCACGCGCTGGTCGGCGAGAACGGCGCGGGCAAGTCCACGCTGATCAAGGTACTCACCGGAGTGCACCGCCCCGATTCCGGTGAGCTCCGCCTGGACGGCCGCAGCGTCTCGTTCGCCCGCCCCTACGAGGCGCAGCAGGCCGGAATCTCGACGATCTACCAGGAGGTCAACCTCGTACCGCTGATGAGCGTGGCGCGGAACATCTTTCTCGGCCGCGAGCCCAAGAACGGTTTCGGGCTGATCGACTTCACCCGTATGCATCAGGAGGCGGCAGCTCTGCTGGCGGACTTCGGGGTCACCGCCGATGTGCGGCGGCCGCTGGGCTCGCTCGGCGTAGGCACCCAGCAGATGGTGGCGCTCGCCCGCGCGGTGTCGGTGCGGGCGCAGGTCGTCGTCATGGACGAGCCCACCTCGTCCCTGGAACCACGTGAGGTGGAGACCCTGTTCCGGGTCATCGACGACCTGCACCGGCGGCAGATCGCCGTCCTCTATGTCAGCCACCGGCTGGACGAGCTCTACCGGATCTGCGACCGCGTCACCGTGTTGCGCGACGGACGCCTGGTCCACACCGGCGACCTGGCGGGCCTCGACCGGATGCGGCTGGTCTCGCTCATGCTCGGCCGGGAGATCGCCGAGGTACGGCGCCATGGCGTCACCGGATTCGGCGAGGCCCACGACGAGCACGGAGCCGTCGCCCAGGCCCGCGAACCGGTGCTGACCGCCTCCGGTCTGACCCGCCGTCATGTCCTGGACCACATACGGCTCGATCTGCTGCCGGGCGAAGTGCTGGGCCTCGGCGGGCTGCTCGGATCCGGACGCAGTGAGACCGCGAAGGCGCTGGCCGGTGCGCTGCCCCTGGACTCGGGCACGGTCAGTGTGGCCGGCCGGACCCTGCGGCGGCTGTCCTCCGCCGCCGCGATCCGGTCCGGCATCAGCCTGCTGCCGGAGGACCGCAAGGCGGAGGGCATCGTGCCGGGCCTGTCGGTGCGCGAGAACATCGTGCTCGCCGCCATGCCCAGGCTGTCCCGGGCCGGTCTGGTCTCCCGTCGGCGGCAGGACCGCATCGTCGAGACGTTCATGAAACGGCTGCGGATCAAGGCATCCGGTCCGGAGCAGAAGGTCGGCGAACTCTCCGGCGGCAACCAGCAGAAGGTGCTCCTGGCGCGCTGGCTGTGTCTGGCACCCAAGGTACTGCTGCTGGACGAGCCCACCCGTGGCATCGACGTCGGTGCCAAGGCCGAGGTGCAGGCACTCATCGACGAACTCGCCCAGGAGGGACTCGCCGTGCTGCTGATCTCCTCCGACATCGAGGAACTCGTCGAGGGCTCCGACCGGATCGTGGTGCTGCACAGCGGCGCTATAGCGGGCGAACTCACCGGCAGCCAGGTCACCGAGGGCGAACTGCTCGACGTACTCGCCGCCCACTCCCCTGTACCCGCCGCTGATGACGAGGAGGATGCCCGATGACGCAGGCCACGCTGGAGCGCGCACGGGCCCGTGGACGGTTCGACATCTCCGTCTGGCCGCAGAAGTACGGTGTCTACGCCGCCGTGGCGGCCCTGCTCCTCTACAACGCGGCGTTCACCGATCACTTCCTCACCGCCGCCAACCTGCGCACCCAGCTGGTGCAGGTGGCCCCGGTGGTCATCGTCGCCCTGGGCATGGCCCTGGTCATCGGCACCGAGGGGGTCGACCTGTCCGTCGGCTCGACCATGGCCCTCGCGACGGCACTGCTCCCGCTCTACCTGGGATACGGCCTGTTCCCCGCGTTGCTGGTGGCGTTGCTGGCCGGTGTCGTCGTCGGTCTGGTCAACGGCACCCTGGTGGCGGGCATCGGCCTGCAACCCATCGTGGCCACCCTCGCGCTCTTCGTCGGCGGCCGAGGACTCGCCCTGGTGATCGCCGACGGGCAGCTCAAGCAGATCGAGAACCCCGACCTTCTGGCGCTGGGGACTAACAGCGTGCTCGGCGTTCCGGTGGTGATACTGATCGCCGGTGTCCTGGCGCTGGTGGTGGCCGGGATCGTGCACCGCACCACCTTCGGCCGGCAACTGGTCGCCGTCGGCGGCAACCGCGCCGCCTCGGCGCTCGCGGGGCTGCCGGTGCGGCGGGTCCTGATCGGCGTGTACGTCCTGTGCGGTGTGCTCGCCGCGCTGGCCGGGGTGCTGGCCACCGCGCGCCTCACCGCGAGTGATCCGTCGGCGCTCGGCAACCTGATGGAGCTGTCCGCCATCACCGCAGTTGTCGTCGGCGGCACCCCGCTCACCGGCGGATCGGTCCGGGTGCTCGGCACCGTGGCCGGCGCCCTGTTGATGCAGCTGCTGAGGGCCACGCTGATCAAGCACGACCTGCCCGACTCGACCACACAGATGGCGCAGGCCGTCATCATCCTCATCGCCGTCTACGTCGCCCGGGAGCGCCGATCCCGATGAAGCCGCTGTCCAGCCCCCGACCGGCCGCCGTCGCGGATTCACGGCCGTCCGCCCCCGTACCGAAGCGAATCCCTCTCCCCGACCGGCAGCGTCTCGCCCTCCTGATCCAGCGGCAGGGCGTCCTCGCCGTCCTGGTGGCGGTCGCCCTGACCTCGTCCTTCCTCTTCCCGGCGTTCGCGACCCTCGACAACGTCCGTGGCATCACCGTCCAGGCCTCCTTCCTCGCCATCGTCGCCCTGGGCATGACCCTGGTGATCATCACCGGTGGGATCGATCTGTCGGTCGGGTCGGTGTTCGCCCTCGGCGGCGTCCTCGCCGCCTGGGCGTCGCAGTGGGGAATGCTCCCCGCGCTGCTGCTGCCGCTCGCCGTGTGCGGGGCCATCGGAGCGGTCAACGGGCTGCTGATCGCACGCGCCGGCATGCCGCCGTTCATCGTCACGCTCGCCGCGCTGCTCGCCGCCCGGGGTCTCCTGCTCAACATCACCCACGAAGGAGCGAAGACCAATCTCGTGGAACGCGGCTCGGCCTTCGCCGAGTTGGGGCAGGGCACCGTGGGCGGCTTCGGCTATCCGGTGCTGATCGCTCTCTGCCTCTTCGGCGTGGGCGGCCTGGTCCTGCAGCGCACCTCGTTCGGCCAATCGCTCTTCGCGGTGGGGGGCAGCAGCGATGCCGCCACCCTGATGGGACTTCCGGTGGCCCGCACCCGCGTGCTGGTGTACGTCCTCAGCGCCCTGCTGGCCGGCTTCGCGGGAGCGCTCAACGCGGCCCGGCTGTCCTCCGGGGTCACGATCGTCGGCGTCGGTATGGAACTCGACGCCATCGCCGCCGTCGTCATCGGCGGCACGCTCCTGGTGGGCGGCGCCGGCTCGGTCAGCGGCACCCTGTGGGGCGTGCTGCTGCTCGGGGTGATCCAGAACCTCATCAACCAGATCGGCTCCCTCAACTCCTCCTACCAGTCCGTGGTCAGCGGCGGTTTCCTGGTCGTGGTGGTCGTGGCGCAGCGCTATCTCGGACGTGCTCGAACGACCACATGAAGGACGCCGGGTCCCGGGACATACACTGCCATACACCGCCGTGCACTACGGCTGGGCACTTAGAAGGAGCGTCGTGGGCGTCAGCCTGAAGGACGTCGCACTGCGAGCGGGCGTCTCGGTGAAGACCGTCTCGAACGTGGTCAACAACTATCCGCATGTCACAACGGTCATGCGAGCACGGGTCCAGCAGGCGATCGACGAACTCGGCTACCGCCCCAACCTGACCGCACGCCATCTGCGCAAGGGCCGTACCGGAATTCTCGCGCTGGCCGTTCCGGAACTGAGCAATCCGTACTTCGCCGATCTGGCCGGGGCCGTCATCGACGCCGCCGCCCGCCACGACTACACCGTTCTCCTCGACCACACCGCCGGGGAACGGGCGAAGGAGATCCTGGTCTGCCAGGGCTTCCGCTCCCATGTCATCGACGGCCTCATCCTCAGCCCGATAGAGCTGGAGACCGAGGACCTGCTCGGCCGCGCCGACACCGCGCCGCTGGTGCTGCTCGGGGAGCGCGAGTACGACGCCCCCTACGACCACATCGCGATCGACAATGTCGCGGCCGCCCGCACCGCCGTACGCCACCTACTCGATCTCGGGCACCGGCACATCGCCTTCCTCGGCGCGCGGTTCGAGAGCGAGCGACAGCCCGCCCACCTGCGGCTGCGGGGCTGGCGCGAGGAGATCCGGGCCGCCGGGCTGGTCCCCGACGAGTCCCTGGTCATCGCCACCGACGGCTACGGCCGGACGGACGGCGCCGACGCGATGGCCACCTTGCTGGACCGCGGCGAACGACCGGACGCGGTCTTCGCCTACAACGACCTGATCGCCCTCGGCGCGATACGCACCCTGACCGAGCGGGGTCTGCGGGTGCCCCAGGATGTCGCCGTCGTCGGGTTCGACGACATCGAGGACGGCCGCTTCAGCGGGGTCTCCCTCACCACCATCTCGCCCGACAAGCAGGCCATCGCCCGACTCGCCGTCGACGCCCTGGTCCAGCGGCTGACCCCTTCCCCCTCCGCCCCGCCCACCCCCGAACCCCGCCGGACCAGGCCCGGATTCCGCCTGCTCGTCCGCGAATCCACCGCCCGCCGCACGCCCTGACCCCGATCGCCCGTTGTGGGCAACCGATCCGCAGGGCGAGCGAAGCGAGACGGAGACACCTCTGGGGGCACCCCCGGCCGGAGCGTGGGGGAGGTAGCTGGGGGAGGGTGGGTACAACCCGGCCACCGGCCCGCGCGGCCGCCACAAGATCCGCCGGACGAATGGTCTGGTTGTTGCCGGCAGCAGACAGGATTCGCGCCATGGGATGGACCAGCAGGACGCCTCAAGGGTGATCGCGGACGGTCCTTCTGATCAGGCAGAACAGGACTCGGAGGCGCACTGCGGCAACCCGCCTGTCGCTCCGTCAGGCGGCGTCGAGGCGGGTCAACTCGTCGGCGGACAGCTTGAGATCGGCCGCCGCGACCGAGTCGCGGATGGTCTCGGGGCGCGAGGAACCCGGGATGGGGATCACGACGGGCGCCTTGGCGAGTGCCCAGGCCAGGGAGACCTGCTGGGGGCTCACGCCGTGGGCCTTGGCGACCTCCGCGAAGACGGCGAAGCGTGAACCCAGTTCACCGGCCTGGGTGATCCCGCCGAGCGGGCTCCACGGCAGGAAGGCGATGCCCAGTTCGGCGCAGAGCTCGAGCTCCGGCTCGCTGGAGCGGAAGGCCGGGGAGAACTGATTCTGGACGCTCACCAGCCGGCCGCCGAGGATCTCGTTGGACAGCCGGATCTGGTCCGGGTTGGCGTTCGAGATGCCGGCGTAGCGGATCTTGCCCGCGTCCAGCAGATCGCGGATCGCCCCGACCGAGTCGGCGTAGGGGACCTTCGGGTCCGGCCGGTGGAACTGGTAGAGCCCGATGGCCTCGACGCCGAGCCGCTTGAGCGATGCGTCGCAGGCCTTCTTCAGGTACTCCGGCGAACCGTTCAGGGTCCAGGAGCCGTCGCCAGGACGAAGGTGACCGCCCTTGGTCGCGATCAGTACGTCGGAGGTGTCGCCGCCGTAGCTGGCCACCGCGCCGGCGATCAGGGATTCGTTGTGCCCGACGTCGTTCGCGGTGAGGTGGTAGGCGTCGGCGGTGTCGAACAGCGTCACGCCCGCCTCCAGCGCGGCGTGGACCGTCGCGACCGAGCGCTGCTCGTCGGGGCGCCCCTCGATCGACATCGGCATTCCGCCGAGACCGATGGTGCTGACCTGGGTGTCACCGATGCGGCGAGTCTGCATGGGAGGTCCTCCTTGGAGATCTGCTGGTACTTCCCCAGCGTGCGCCCGTGTGATTAAGCTGTCCAACAGGAGAAACCGATCCCTTTGAGCAGCCCTGGTGATGAATCATGGAACTCCGACAACTCAAGTACTTCGTCGCCGTCGCGGAGGAGTGCCACTTCACCCGGGCGGCCAAGCGTCTGCACATCGCCCAGTCCGGGCTGTCGGCCTCGATCAGCTCGCTCGAGCATGAACTGGGCGCGCCGCTGTTCCTGCGCAGCACCCGGCAGGTCGAGCTGACCCCTGCGGGGCGGGTCCTGCTGGTCGAGGCCCGGCGGGCGCTGTCGGCGACCGACGCCGCCAAGGACGCGGTCGCGGCGGTGCAGGGGCTGCTCCGCGGCAGCCTGGCCATCGGGTCGCTGCAGTGCCTGCACGTGGTGCACCTGCCGGCCGTGCTCGGCCGTTTCCTGGCCGAGTACCCCGGTCTGGAGATCCGGTTGCGGCAGGGCGGGTCCGCCGAACTGATCGAGCAGGTGCGTGCGGGCCGGCTGGACGTGGCGTTCGTGTCGCGCCCGGCCCGGTGCCCGGACGACGTCGTGGTGGGGCCGCTCGCCAGTGAACCGCTGGTACTGGCCTGTGCGCCCGGCCATCCGTTGGCGTCGCGGGAGGAGGTCGGGCTGGCGGAGTTGCGGGGGGAGCAGTTCGTGGACTTCCTGCCGGACTGGGGCACCCGGGACCTGGTGGACGGCGCGCTCGCCGCCGCAGGCGTGGACCGCCACGTCTCGCTGGAGGTGACCGACGTGCACTCGCTGCTCGACATGGTGACGTTCGGGCTCGGCGTGGCACTCGTACCGCAGTCGTTCGCGGCCAAGACCGACCAGGTGCGTTTCGTGGGGCTGAGCGGGACCGTACCGGCCTGGGAGACGATCACCGTGACGGGTGACCCGACCAGCGCGGCGGCGGCCGCGCTGCTGCGTGAGGTCCAGGAGACGAAGAGCGGCCGCCGCGCCGCCGCCCTGGTCGGCTGACGGGGGGACGCAGGGCCCCACGCGGCGTCACGCGACGGAGTGGGTCACCGTACCGTTGTAGGTGCCGGCCACGGCCGCGGCCGGCACCGAGACCACCAGTGTGGGATTCCAGGTCAAGGTCTCGAGGACCCCCAGAAGACCTGTGGCGTGGAATGCGGTGCGGGGGACGTCCAGGGCCTGTGCCTGCGCCGCTGTCGCCTGCCCCGGGGTGTACGTCGGGTTGCCGAGGCCGGTCTTCGAGGTGAAGGGGCCCGACCAGTACGACACGAGGCTCTTCGCAATAGTCTCGGCGGTCGTATGCCCGCCCGTCGTGAAGTTCGTCGCGGATACCGTAGCCGTCCAGGAACCGCCGAGGGTGGTATCGACCGTCACCGACCCGAGGTGCGCGCTGATCGTTCCACCCGGCGTTGTACTGCCGAGTGTCACCGACGCCGGCGCTGTGATGTCCAGGCCGAGCGCGGACCGGGCCGGCGCCGACCTGGTTTCCGGCTCTGCCCGCACCGCTTCCGCCGCTCCCGCCTCTTCCAGCGCCCGGGTGTCGCGGCCGGCGGCGATCACCTGGCCGGCTCCCAGCAGCTTGGCGGCCTGTACCGCGAGGCGGCCCACGACTCCGGTGGCGCCCAGGACGAGCACCCGCTCGCCGGGCTGTAGCGCGGCCCGCCAGGCCAGCGGCAGCCACGCGGCCCAGCCCGCGTTGCCCAGCGCCGCGGCGACGGCGTCCTCCAGGTCGTGCGGGACCTCGATCAGCTGGGCCGGGTCGACCAGGGTCCGTTCGGCCAGCACCCCGTACGGAGCCGCAGGCCAGTTGAAGTACACCCGACGGCCGTCGGGGTCTACGCGATCGAGGAGACGCCGATCGCCCTGGCCGCGACGGCGCAGCGCTTCCTGACCGCGTGAGACGCGGCGATCCACTTGCTCAATGGTATGGACATGTTCAAATAGCGTGCCCTAACCTGAACTTGGTCTAGACCTTAATGCGCTGAGCTCGCGCCCCCGCACGCCCCAGGAACTCCCCCACGTTCTCCAGGAGCCAGCATGCGCAAGAAGATCAGCGCGGCCGTGATCGGCCTGGGAGTCGCCCTCGTCTCCGTCCTCGCCACCGGCAGCGCCCAGAGTCACGGCTACACCAACAGCCCCATCAGCCGGCAGGCCCTCTGCGCCAACGGTACGGTCACCAACTGCGGCGACATCCAGTACGAACCGCAGAGCGTCGAGGGCCCCAAGGGCTTCCCCTCGGCGGGACCCGCCGACGGCACGATCTGCGCCGGCGGCAACAGCCGGTTCGCCCAACTCGACGACCCGCGCAGCGGACAGTGGCCGGCCACCAAGGTGACCGGCGGTCAGAGCTACACCTTCACCTGGCGGTTCACCGCGTCCCACGCCACCACCGACTTCCGCTACTACATCACCAAGTCCGGCTACGACCCGACCAAGCCGCTCACCCGCGCGAGCCTGGACACGACGCCCTTCCTGATCGTCCCCTACAACGGCGCCCGCCCGGGTACCACCGCCTCACACCAGGGCACCATCCCCACCGGCAGGACCGGCAAGCACCTCATCGTCGCCGTGTGGACCATCGCCGACACCGCCAACGCCTTCTATGCCTGCTCGGACGTGCAGTTCTAGTTCGTACGCACCTCCAGCGGGCTCCCCGCGCCGTCCGCCTCGTGCGGACGGCGCGTTCGCCGCGTCAGTAGCCCTGGCCGACGGCGGCCCTGCGGGACGCATGACATTCGTCATCGCCACTCATGACAGTCCGCACTGCCCCCGGCCGCCGCCCGGCCCGACGCTTGAGCCATGGAAATCGGGGAGAGCGTGATCGAGGCGGCCGGAGTGCGCCGCCGGTACGGGGGCGGCTTCGAAGCCGTACGGGGAGTGTCCTTCGAGGTGGCGCGTGGCGAGGTGTTCGCGCTGCTGGGGAGCAACGGGGCGGGGAAGACGTCCACGGTCGAACTGCTGGAAGGGCTGGCCCGGCCGAGCGAGGGCGCGGTCCACGTCCTGGGCCACGATCCCTACGGCGAACGGGCCCGGGTGCGGCCGAGGGTGGGGGTGATGCTCCAGGAGGGCGGCTTCCCGTCGGACCTCACCGTGGCCGAGACGGCGCGGATGTGGGCCGGGTGCGTCAGCGGCGCCCGGCCGGTGGGCGAGGCGCTGGCCATGGTGGGGCTGGGTGCCCGGAGCGGCGTACGCACCAAGCAGCTGTCGGGGGGCGAACGGCGGCGCCTCGACCTGGGTCTGGCGTTGCTGGGCCGGCCGGAGGTGCTGTTCCTGGACGAACCGACGACCGGGCTCGACGCGGAAGGCCGGCGCGACACCTGGGAGTTGGTACGGGAGCTGAAGGCGGCCGGCACGACCGTGCTGCTGACCACGCACTACCTGGAGGAGGCCGAGGCCCTCGCCGACCGGCTGGCCATCATGCGGGAGGGCCGGATCGTCGCTTCCGGCACCCCGGCCGAGGTCACGGGCGCCCGCCCGGCCCGGATCTCCTTCGCCCTGCCGGCGGGCTGGTTCCCGGGCGACCTGCCGCCGCTGCCCGCGCTGGGCGTACTCCGGCACGAAGTACGGGACGGGCGGATCCTGCTGCACACCGACCGGCTGCAGAGGTCGCTGACGGCGCTGCTGCGCTGGGCGGAGGACAAGGACATCACGCTGGACCGGCTGGACGCACGGACGGCGTCGCTGGAGGAGGCGTTCCTGGCGATCGCCGGGGACGCGACGAAGGGAGCCGAGTGATGACCACTCCCACCGGACGGGTGACCGCCCTGGGGCGGGCCGAACTGACGCTGCTGTGGCGGAATCGTACGGCGATGCTCACCGCGCTCCTGCTACCGCTCGGCATGGTGGCGCTGCTGCGCCCCATGATCGCACAGATGGACCTCGGCCGGACCGGGCTCGACGCGAACGCCGTGTCGATCAGCGGCGGCATCGGCTTCGTCCTGGTCATCGTCGTCTACTACAACCTGGTGACCGCCTACGTCGCCCGGCGCGAGGAGCTGGTGCTCAAGCGGCTGCGTACCGGCGAGCCCACGGATCTGGAGATCCTGGCCGGCACAGCCCTCCCGGCGGTGGCCATAGCGCTGGCCCAGTGCGTGGCGCTGGTCGCGTCCGGGGTGCTGCTGCTGGACCTGGGCGCGCCCCGCAGGCCCGACCTGCTGGTGGCCGGACTCGCCCTGGGCGTCGTGCTGCTGGCGGCGCTGGCCGCCGTGTCCACGGTCATCACCCGCAATGTGGAGCTGGCCCAGATCACGACACTGCCGCTGCTGGGCCTGTCCATCGCGGGCTCGGGACTCATGATCCCGCTGGACACCATGCCGGACCCGCTCGCCAATCTGTGCCGGCTGCTGCCCGTCTCGCCGGTGATGGAGCTCGTACGGGCGGGCTGGCTCGGCGGCGTCACGGCCCACGACGTGCTGGGGGCGCTGGGTACGGCGCTGGCCTGGACGGTGCTGGCCGTGTTTGCTGTACGACGGTGGTTCCGCTGGGAACCGCGCCGCTGACCACCGGGGGGACGGATGTCGAGACTGACGGGTTGGTGGGACCGGCGAAGCGATCCCGCCCGGATCGAGCTGTACACGCGGTGGTCGTTCCACTCCTTCGCGGTGCTCGAAGTGGGCGTGGTCGGCCTGACGTTCTTCTCCCAGGCGGACACCGCGGTCCGGCTCCGGGCCGGGCTGTCCGCTCTGGTGGCCGTGCACGCCGTGCTGTGCGCGGTGCTGTCGGCCAGGGCCCTGGACTGGATTCTCGGGCGCCGCGACCGGCCCCGCCGGCTGCTCGTCGCCGTCGCCGTGGTGTCGGCCGGTGGCGCGGTCGCGACGCTGGCGCTGCGCGCCGCCGGGACCATCCCGGACCCCGCGGACGTGCCCGTGCCGGTCGCCTGCTTCACCTGCTTCGGGCTCGGCGCGCTGGCGCTGGGCATCCGCGGGACGCGCGGCATGCTGTACGCCGTCCTCGGCACGGCCGTCGGGACGGGCGTGGTGGGCATGGCGCTGGGGCTTCCGAGCGGCGAGGCCTTCGGGTGCTCGGTCTCCGTACTCTTCGGCGCCGTCGGGTGGGTGTTCACCTGCGGCTTCTCGGCCTGGCTGGTCAGCGCCGTATGGGAGCTGGACGCGGCCCGTGAGCTGCAGTCGCGGCTCGCGGTCGCGGAGGAGCGGCTGCGGTTCGGGCGCGACATGCACGACGTGATGGGGCGGAACCTGGCGGTGATCGCGCTGAAGAGCGAGCTGGCGGTGCAACTGGCCCGCCGGGGAAGGCCGGAGGCGGCCGAGCAGATGGTCGAGGTGCAGCGGATCGCGCGGGAGTCGCAGCGCGAGGTGCGCGAGGTCGTACGCGGCTACCGCGAGGCCGACCTCGCGGTGGAGCTGGCCGGCGCGCTGTCCGTCCTGCGCGCGGCGGGCATCGACGGCCAGGCCGAGGGCGACGACGGAAGCGCGCTGCCGCCCGAGATCCAGGCGGCCCTCGGCTGGGTCATCCGCGAGGCCACGACCAATGTGCTGCGGCACAGCGAGGCGCGGCGCTGCACCATCCGGCTGTCCGTGGGCCCCTCCGTGGTCCTCGCCGTGGAGAACGACGGCGTCCCCGACCCGGTGCCGGGCGGCCCGGGCGGACCCACCGGCTCCGGCCTCGCGGGCCTGCGCGAACGGCTGGCCGCGCTGGGCGGAACCCTGGCCGCGGAGTCGCGCGCCGGGGCCTTCCGGCTGACGGCGGCCGTGAGCGGGGCGACCGGATGAGCGGCGAACGCATCCGCGTACTGCTCGCCGACGACGAGCACCTGATCCGGGGCGCGGTCGCCGCGCTGCTGTCGTACGAGGACGATCTGCTGGTCGTCGCCGAAGCCGCCTCCGGGCCCGAGGCCATCGCCATGGCCCTGGCGCACCGGCCGGACGTCGCCGTACTGGACCTGCAGATGCCGGGCGGACCAGGAGTCGGGGACGGCGTCGCCGTCGCCACCGCGCTGCGCACCGAACTGCCCGCCTGCCGCACGATGATCGTCACCAGCCACGGCCGCCCCGGCCAGCTCAAGCGGGCCCTCGCGGCAGGGGCGCGCGGCTTCGTACCGAAGACCGTGTCGGCCCAGCGGCTCGCCGAGATCATCCGCACCGTGCACGCCGGCGGCCGGTACGTCGACCCCGAGCTGGCCGCCGACGCCATCAGCGCCGGCGACTCGCCCCTGACCGCCCGCGAGGCCGAACTGCTGGAACTCGCCGCCGACGGGGCGCCCATCACCGACATCGCCCGCCGTGCCTCGCTCTCCCCGGGCACCGTACGCAACTACCTGTCGGCCGCCGCCGCGAAGCTCTCCGCGGAGAACCGCCACGCGGCGGTGCGTATCGCCCGCGAGCGCGGCTGGATCCAGGCCCCCTGAGGCCCTCCGTCGGACAGGACCTAGCCCGGGGCCTGTGGCGCCGCCTGATGGCGGATCTGCTGGTCGTACTCGGCCAGCAGCTGACGGAGCTGGTCGAGCGATTCGGCGGGGACGTCCGGGGGCGCGGTCTCCGCCACGAAGCGGGCCGCCGCGATCAGTGCGGCCAGTTCGTAGACGTGGAACGTGCCCCGGAGCACGGTCGGACGAATGCGTTCCAGCTCCATCGGTCCAGCTCCATCGGTCAGGCCTGGGAGCGTACGTAGTCGACGATGTGGCCCAGTTCGGAGGCGAACTGGTTGTAGTCCTCCTGCATGCCGTTGATGTAGGCGCTCCAGCCGAGGCTCGCCTTCGCGTAGTGCACGGCCTCCTGGATCTCCTCGTCCGTGGCGCCGAAGAGCTTCGCGGCCTCGGTGTGGAAGAGGCTGCAGTAGTGGCACTTGGTCTCCGAGTGGAGGCCCACGCCGATGAGTTCCTTGTACTTGTTCGGGATGAGGGTCTCGCCGAGTTCGATCTTCTTGAAGATCTCCCACTCGGGTCCGAGCAGCTCGGTCGGGATCCGCTGGAAGAAGTGCGGGACAAGGCCGAGGGTCTGCTTGATGTCGGCCTCGATCTCGCCGCGGTTCACCGTGGCAGTAGCCATGACAGCTACCTCCTCAGAGGCACCGCGTGCCTGACCCGGCCCGTTCGTGCTGGTCACGAGCTGGAAGACGCCGGATCCGCTCGGGCATGAACCCCGCGGCACTCACGGGCCTCTGCGTCAAGTCAAGCACGACCGAATGGTGCCTGCCACCCGCCTCACCAGCGGCTAGCCGGAGGCTTCGGCCTCGGCGAGCAGGCCTTCGCGGAGGGTGGCGAGGATGCGCTTGAGCAGTCGGCAGACGTGCATCTGGGAGACGCCGATGCGGTCGGCGATCTCGGCCTGGGTGAGTTCGTCGCCGAAGCGCAGCGAGAGGATCATCCGGTCGCGTTCGTCGAGCTCGGCGATCAGCGGCTTGAGGCTGATGAGGTTGTCGACGCGCTCCAGGGAGGGGTCGACGTGGCCGAGGTGGGCGGCGAGGGCGCCCTCGCCCTCGTCCTCCGCGGTGGTGGCGTCCAGCGACGACGCGGTGTACGCGTTGTCGGTGACGACCTGGGCCTCGACGATCTCGGCCTCGGTGAGGTGGACTTCGTCGGCGAGCTCGGCCGCCGTCGGGTCGCGGCCGAGCCGTTTGCCGAGCGCCTCCGTGGCGCGGGCGATGTCGATCCGGGCCTCCTGGAGCCGGCGCGGGACGTGCGCGGCCCAGCTGGTGTCCCGGAAGAAGCGTTTCATCTCCCCGACGATGGTGGGGAGGGCGAAGCTGGTGAACTCGACGCCACGGTGGATGTCGAAGCGGTCGACGGCCTTGATCAGCCCGATGGTGCCGACCTGCATGATGTCGTCCAGCTGCGCGCTCCGGGACTGGAAACGGCGGGCGGCATAGCGCACCAGCGTGAGGTTGAGCTCGATCAGCGTGTTGCGCACGTACTGGTACTCGTACGTGCCCTCTTCGAGTTCCCTCAGCCGGGCGAACATGACCTTGGACAGGTCACGTGCTTCGACGCTGTCGTGTGCAATCACCTTTCGATCGTGACGCCCGGGCGGTACCCTGTCAATGGATACGTGAAATGAAATTCGTCAATTGCGGGTCAGTAGATCGTACGCACAGATCGCCACGAGGGAGAGCATGACCACCCCGGACCCCGACTCCAACGGCCGATGGACATTCCTGACCAACCACGCCCGCGTACTGCTCGAACTGTCGCGGAAGCCGGACGCGCGGCTCCGGGATGTCGCGGTCCATGCCGGTATCACCGAGCGGGCGACCCAGGGGATCGTCGCCGATCTGGTGGCCGGCGGGTATCTGAGCAAGGTCAGGGTCGGTCGCCGCAACCAGTACACGATCAACCCCACCGGTCATTTCCGTCACCCCGCCGAGGCTCAGCACTTCGTCGGCGACCTGCTGAATGTCTTCGCACATGATCCCGAGTCGACCGAGTAGCGAGTCCCCCGTCCGGGTGGACCCGGCGGCCGTCGCGTGACGCGTTCCCCATCCGTGGGGACCGTTTGTGTGATTAATCGGCCGTCTGGTTGGAGGTACCCGTGACGTCTGTGACCGATAGTCAGCTGAGAGAGTTCACCGACAGCGACCTGGCGGGGTTGCTGCTCGCCGTCGGCGCCGAGCCGCCGGTGGGGGCAGGAGTCTTCGAGGACTCCTTCCGGGACCTCGATCTCGATTCGCTGGCCCGCACCGAGATCGCCGCGCGCGTCGTCGAGCGCTGGGCGGTGGATGTCGAGGAGCGACTCACTCCCGAGACCACCCCGGCGCAGCTGCGCCGTATGGTCGAAGAGGCGGTGGCCGGACGATGACCGCGCACACCGAGAACGAGATCGTCATCGACGCTCCGTTCACCTATGTCTGGACCCGTACGAACGACGTGGCCTCCTGGCCCGACCTCTTCAGTGAGTACGCCGCGGCCGAGATCATCGGCCAGGAGGGGAACACGGTCACCTTCCGGCTGACCATGCACCCCGACGAGAAGGGCCGCGTCTGGTCCTGGGTCTCCGAGCGCACCACTGACCCGGCCAGCCGCACCGTCCGCGCCCGCCGCGTGGAGACCGGCCCGTTCGAGTTCATGAACATCTTCTGGCAGTACGAGGAGCTGGGACCGGAGCAGACCCGTATGCGCTGGGTCCAGGACTTCCGGATGAAGCCCGACGCCCCGGTCGACGACGAGGGCATGCGGCACCGCATCAACGGCAACTCCAAGGTGCAGCTCCAGCTCATCAAGGACCGCCTCGAAGCCCGCCGCACCCGCGCCGTCCACATCTCCGACGTCAAGCCCGACAACCGGCGCGGCGGTGACCTGCGCACCCTGCTGACCCCCGGGTCGGTCGGCACCACCGACGGCTTCTGCGGCATCGTGCTGCTGGGCCCCGGCGAGGCGGTGGCCGAGCACTACCACCCGTACTCCCAGGAGTATCTGGTCGTCGTGGAGGGCGAGTTGCGGCTCGACCTGGAGGGGGTGCCGCACGTCGTGGGCAAGGACGAGGCGCTGCTCGTGCCGCGCAACGTCAGGCACCGCGTGGTGAACGAGACCGGGAAGTCCGCTCGCGCGGTGTTCTTCCTCGGCCCGCTGGCGCCGCGCCCCGACCTCGGGCACGTGGACACCGAGAGCAGGGAAGAGGCTGCCGCCCGGGTCGTCCGCGAACTGGTCGACCGGTGACCGGAGGAGGCCGGGTCGTGCACACAAACGAGCGCAGGGTCGTGGTCACGGGCGTGGGGGCGGTCGCGCCCGGCGGCGTGGGACGCGAGGCGTTCTGGGACCGCATCGTCGGTGGCCGCCCGGCCATCCGCCGGATCAGCCGGTTCGACCCCACCGAATACCGCTCGCCGATCGCCGCCGAATGCGACTTCGACCCGGTCGCGGCCGGCCTCACCCCGCAGGAGATCCGGCGCAACGACCGCTTCGCGCAGTTCGCCCTGGCCGCCTCGGCCGAGGCGCTGCTCGACAGCGGTCTGCGCACCGAGGAGGAGGACTGCGAGCGCATCGGCGTCAGCCTCGGCACCGCCGTCGGCGCCACCGTCACGCTGGAGGACGAGTACGTCGTCGCCAGCGATCACGGCCGCCACTGGGAGGTCGACCCGGGCCACGGCATGCCCTTCCTCTACCGGGCCATGCACCCCTCGTCCGCCGCCAGTGAGATATCGCTGCGCTACGGACTGCACGGCCCCTCCGGCGTGGTCTCCACCGGCTGCACCTCGGGCATCGACGCCATCGGCTACGCCTTCCAGGCCATGAGGGACGGCGAGGCCGACATCATGCTCGCCGGCGCCAGCGACGCCCCGATCTCCCCGATCACCGTCGCCTGCTTCGACGCCATCCGCGCCACCACGACCGGCGGCGACGACCCCGAACAGGCCTCCACGCCCTTCGACAAGGAGCGCAGCGGCTTCGTACTCGGCGAGGGCAGCGCGCTCCTCGTCCTGGAGGACCTCGACCACGCCCTGGCGAGGAACGCGCACATCTACTGCGAGGTTCGGGGCTACGACAGCCGGGCCAACGCCTACCACATGACCGGACTGCGCCCCGACGGCTACGAGTTGGGCGAGGCCATCATCTCCGCGATGTCCGAGGCCGGCGTCCGCCCCGACCAGCTCGACTACATCAGCGCCCACGGCTCCGGCACGGCGCAGAACGACCGCCACGAGACCGCCGCCTACAAGCGCGCCCTCGGCGACCACGCCTACAAGGTCGCCATCAGCTCCATCAAGTCGGTGATCGGCCACTCCCTCGGCGCCATCGGCTCCCTGGAGATGGCCGCCTGCGCGCTGGCCGTCGACCGGGGCGTGATCCCGCCGACCGCCAACCTGGTTCATCCCGACCCCGAGTGCGACCTCGACTACACGCCGGTCTCCGCCCGGGAGCAGCCGGTGCGGCACGCGCTGTCGGTGGGCAGCGGCTTCGGGGGCTTCCAGTCGGCGATGGTCTTCTCGGCGGTTCTCCCAGCGGCGGAGGCCGGTATATGAGCACCAGGGCAGTTCTCACCGGCGTCGGCGTCATCGCCCCGACCGGCATCGGCACCGCACCGTACTGGCGCTCCGCCCTCACCGGCCGGAGCGGATTGCGCCGCCTCGCCCGGCCTGACGCGACCCGTTCGCCGATCGCCGTGGCCGGGGAGGTCACCGGTTTCGAACCAGCCACCTGGATAGCCAACAGGCTCCGGGTCCAGACCGACCGCTGGAGCTGGTTCGCGATGGCCGCTGCCGAAATGGCGCTCTCCGACGCCGCGTTCAACCCTGCCGACCACCCGAACTTCCAGCTCTCGGTGGTCACCGCCAGCGGCTCCGGCGGCAACGAGTTCGGTCAGAAGGAGGAGCAGGGGCTGTGGGCCGAGCACCCCAGCAGGGTCAGCGCCTACCAGTCCATCGCCTGGTTCTACGCCGCCAGCACCGGCCAGATCTCCATCAAGCACGGCCTCACGGGCGGCTGCGGCGTGGTCTCTGCGGACGGTGCCGGCGGCCTCGACGCGCTCAAGCAGGCCTGGCGGCTGCTGGGGCGAGGCAGCAAGGCGGTCCTGGTCGGCGGCACCGAGGCCCCGCTGTCGCCGTTCGCACTCACCTGCCAGAGCACACTGCACACGGTCTACCGCGGCCAGGATCCGGACCGGGCGTATCTGCCGTTCAGCCCGCACGCCGCCGGCTTCGTGCCCGGCGAGGGCGGCGCCCTGATGGTGCTCGAGGAGCGCTCGCACGCCGCCACGCGCGGAGCCCGGATCTACGCCGAACTCCTCGGCCACGCCGCCACGCACGACGCCCACCACCACACCGCGCCGGCCCCGGACGGCGTCCAGCTGGCCCGGGCGATCGCCACCGCGCTGGCCTCGGCCGGCCGCGAACCGGACGACGTGGACGTGGTCTTCGCCGACGGCGCCGGCGACCACGACGGCGACGCGGCCGAAGCGGCCGCCCTGCGCCGGGTCTTCGGCCCCCGGCTGGCCGACCTGCCGGTCACCGTGCCGAAGTCAGCCGTCGGCAGGCTCACTTCGGGCGGCGGCGCCCTGGACACCGCCTCCGCCGCGCTGGCCCTGCGCTCCGGCGTCATCCCCCCGACCGCCGGCGCCGACGAGACGGCGAGCCTGGAGCGGTACGGCATCCGCCTGGTCACCCGGCGGTTGCGGCCCGCCCGGTTGCGTACGGCGCTGGTGGTGGCGCGGGGGACGGGCGGCTTCAACAGCGCGGTCGTACTTGGTGCTTTCGTATAAGCCGGGTTATATCCGGCTGGAGAGTGAAAGATCGACCTTCATGCGGTAATAGCCGTCACGTCCCTCTCCTTGAGGCGTTTCACCTGGTGTCGGCGTCCGGAGCTGGCGTCGTCGAAACTCAGAGGAGAAATAACCAATGCTGAAGAAGGCTCTCGCCTGCGCTTCGCTCGCAGTCGCCGCCACCGGTGCCGCGGGCGCCATCGCCCCTGCCGCCATGGCCTCCGACAACTCGGGCGGTAACTACTCGGCGAACACCAACCTGATTCCGCACCCCTGCATCGACGCCAAGTACGTCCTCAACGGTGTTGGCGTGGCCGCCGTCCCGGTGCCGATCCTCAACAGCTTCCAGGGTCAGCAGTGCAACGAGAAGTCGAAGAGTATCGACGGGCACAAGGAAGGCCTGTCGGACTTCGCCGACATCGGCGCCTTCCAGAACTGACGCTGCACCAGCGCGGTTCCTGAGCCTTGTCCCCCACGGAATCCGTGGGGGACAAGGCTTTTGTCTTCTCGCTTTGTACGGATCTTGTTGGGTACGGATCTTGCTGGGTACGGACACAGGAAAGCGGCCGCCCCGCATACGCGGGACGACCGCCGGGGAGCCCGGTTCAGTTCTGGTGGGCGCCGACGTCGGCGAAGTCCGACAGACCTTCCTTGTGCTTGTCGACGTGGATGCTCTTCTCGTTGCACTGCTGGCCCTGGTAGCTGTTGAGGGCCTGCACAGGAACGGCGACCCCGCCAACACCGTTGAGGACATCCTTCACGTCAACGCAGAGGTGCGGCAGCACGTTGACGTTCTGCGAGTAAGCGCCGCCGCCGTTGTCGGAGGCCTGGGCGGCGGGCGCGATGGCCGCCGCGGCGCCTGTGCTGGCGACAGCGAGGGTGGCGACGGCGAGTGCCTTCTTCAGCATGGTGCGAATGCTCCTGAGCTTTTCGGGGGGTTGGTCAGCCGTTGACGCAGGTGTCCCCGCTGACTGATCCCGGCCTTGATCGCCCTGGTCAACGACCGTTTTTCGCATGGGATGCGAAGCGTCACCCGTCCGGCTCATGGCCCGGACGGGTGGTGCCCGTGCTCTGCGGGCGCTCGCGTTCGTTGACAAGGGAGTGCCCTGACGTACGGAAGGAAAGGAAATCCGTGAACATCTCCAAGGGGGCCGGCGTGGTCATCCTCGCGCTCTGCGGGGCCACCGCATCGGCCTCGGGCGCCGCGGCGGCCGAACTGCCGGGCGGCCCGCACGGAGGGCTGGCGCCCTCCGTTCTGTCGGCCCCGGAGCCGGTGGTCAAGGCCGTGCGCTCGGTCCCGGGCCAGGTCAAGGATGCCGCGCTGGCGCCGCAACGGGCGAACGTGCCCATGCCGGAGCGGAATCCCAAGGTGGGCGACCAGAGGCTCGACTTCGGCCCGTTCGGCATTCTGTCCGCCCGGGACACCCGGCCTGGTGAGGCCGCGACGAACGCGGTGGGCGCCGCGGCGTCCAAGCTGTCGGCGCTGACCGGGTAGGCGAGCGGTCGAGTACCACGAAATGCGACGAAAGAGGCCGCCGGAGAGGAGGAGTGGCTCCGGCGGCCTCTGCTGTTGGCTGCACGCACCTGGTAAACGGCCCGTCAGGACGGTGGACACGCCCGTTCACCGGAATGGCGGCAAGCAGAAGGCCGCCGGGGTCCGCCCGGCGGCCTTCGTACGGTCCTACTAGTGGTGGTTGTGGTCCCAGTCGTGGCCGTTGTCGTGGCCACGGTCGTGGCCGTTGTCGTGACCCCAGTTGTTGTCGTGACCGCGGTCGTCGTGACCCCAGTTGTTGTCGTGGCCGTTGTCGTGGCCGCGGTCACGGTCGTGGCCACGGTCCTCGTGGTGGCCGCCGCCGCCGCCGTTGATGCAGACGTTGCCGATCGCGGGGTTCGCGATGGCGAGAATGAGGTCGATCGAGTTGCCGCAGACGTTGATCGGCACGTTGACCGGAACCTGGATGACATTGCCGCTCAGTACGCCCGGGGAGCCGATCGCCTTGGCCTCGGCCGACGCGCCGCTGTGGCCGTCGTGGGCGACGGCGCCTCCGGCGGTGCCGAGAATGGCGGCGCCCGCCGCGACGGTCAGCACTGCGGCCTTGGAGAGACGCTTCACGAGTGGTTCCTTTCGTTGATCATGATCGGGGGATCGCACTGGTCAACGAGCGGATATTTCAGCAGATGCGCGGCATCACCCGGTTGGCCCCCGGGACCGCGCCGCACGGGTGAACTGCTGGTAACCAGAATCTGGGGGGCGATCAGATTCCGTCCGGTCAAGGAGCCTTACGCATGTACAAGTCCCGCAGGGTCTCGCTATGGACAGCCGCCGCAGCCCTGATCGCCGTGATACCGGCCACCGCGCACGCCGAGCCGCTCAGGGAGACGCCGGGCGCCGTCCCCGGGCAGTACATCGTCACCCTGACCGCGGGCACGGCCCCTTCGGCGGTGCTGAACAAGCTCCGCGTCAAGCCGCTGTACGTGTACGGCCACGCGCTGCCGGGCTTCGCCGCGAAGTTCACCGCCGCCCAGCTCGCCAAGGTGCGAGGGGCCGCCGGGGTCGACGAGGTGGAGCAGGACACGGTGGTCACCATCCCGGAGGGCGAGGACGCCCCGTCCGACAACGACCTGGAGCCCCCCGACCTGCCCGAGGCCGCCGCCCCCGCGGCCCCGACACAGGTGCCGGAGGCCCCGGCGAAGACCCCGGCAACGCCGGCCGCCCCCGCAGCCCCGGCGGGCTCCGCGGCCCCTGTCACGCCGCCTGCCGCGTCCCCGGGCGCCCAGCAGTCGCGGCGCAGCCTCGGCGGCTTCGTGCCCTGGGGGCTGACCCGGATCAACCACCGGACGCTGGACGGCATCGGCTACTCCGTCAAGGCCACCGGCGCCAAGGTGACGTCGTACATCATCGACACCGGCATCGAGTACTCGCACCCCGACTTCGGGGGGCGGGCGGTGCCCGGCTACGACGCCATCAACGACGGCCACAACGGCGCGGACTGCAACGGCCACGGCACGCATGTGGC
Organism: Streptomyces sp. NPDC059373; assembly: GCF_042751495.1. Taxonomy (NCBI): domain Bacteria; kingdom Bacillati; phylum Actinomycetota; class Actinomycetes; order Kitasatosporales; family Streptomycetaceae; genus Streptomyces; species Streptomyces sp. NPDC059373. Next base: position 267,480 of record NZ_JBHYXC010000004.1, read on the forward strand.
GGGGACCGTCGGCGGCAGCTACACCGGGGTCGCCCGCAAGACCCGACTGGTCTCCGTACGGGTGTTCCCCTGCGCCTCGCGGACCACGAACTCCGCCCTCATCGCGGGGATCGACTGGGTGGCCGGGCACGCGGCGAAGCCGGCCGTCGCCAACATCTCGGTGGCCGGTCGGTGGTCACTCGCCGCCAACCGGGCCGTCGAGGGCCTGTCGAAGGCCGGGGTCTTCCCGGTCGTCGCGGCGGGCAACGACAACATCAACGCCTGCTTCGTCTCCCCGGCCAGCTCCCCGCAGGCCTTCGCCGTCGGAGCCATCGACGAGACCGACCACCGGGCCTGGTTCAGCAACTGGGGACCCTGCGTCGACATCCACGCGCCGGGTACGGACATCCTGTCCTCGTTCCTCAACGGCACCTTCCGCACCATGGACGGCACCGCGATGGCCGCGCCGCACGTGGCCGGGATCGCGGCGCTCTACAAGGACACGTACGGCGATACGGACTTCGCGACGCTGTCCAAGTGGCTGTCGGGCAACGCGACGCGGAACGTCCCGCTCGACGGGGGGTACGGCACCGCGCGGCTCTTCGCCTACACGAACGGCCTGTAGCCGCCCCGAACACGCCGGAGGCCGCCGGAGAGGACATCCTCGCCGGCGGCCTCCGGTGTGCGCTGTCAGCCGTTGATGCAGACGTTGCCGATCGCCGGGTTGAGGAAGGCGAGGCCGTTGATGGTGTTGCCGCAGAGGTTGATCGGGATGTCGATCGGGACCTGGATCACGTTGCCGCTGACGACACCGGGGGAGCCGGCGGCAATGGCCTCCGCGGAGGCTCCGTGGCGGCCGTCGTGGGCCATGGCCCCGCCGGCGGTGCCGAGTACGGCCGAGCCCGCGGCGACGGTCAGGACGGCGGCCCTGGAGATACGATTCACGATCGTCCCTTTCATTGGTCACGTGTGGATCCTGCTCAACGAAGCCGGTCCGGGCTGGATGCGTGGTGTCACCCGAAGGGGCGTGTCGTGACGTATCGTCAGATTTCGGTGCACGTTCGGCGCATCATAAGCGGCGGGTGGCGCATGCGCATGTGACGGTTGATCACATGCGAAAGGAACGAACCTCGACGGGATCCCTCGTCACGGCCGCCCTGCTCGCCTGCGGCCTTGCGATGGCGGCTCCCGTGGCCGCCGATGACACCGCCATCCACACCGACACCGTTCCCCCGGCCGCCTCACCGTTCTGGGTCAATCCGGACAGCCGGGCCGCCCGCCAGGCCGAGGCCTGGGAGGCGCGGGGCAGGCAGCAGGACGCCGCCCTGCTGCGCCGTATCGCCGATCAGCCGATGGCCACCTGGGTCGGCGACCGCGACCCCGAGGACGAGGTCCGCCGGATCACCACCGCCGCCGCCTACCAGGACCGCATCCCGGTCATCGCCGCCTACGACATCCCGTACCGCGACTGCGGCTACTACTCGGCGGGCGGCGCCCCCAGCTCGTACGCCTACCGGCGGTGGGTCCGGCGGCTCGCCGCCGGCATCCAGGACCGCAAGGCCCTGGTGGTCCTCGAGCCGGACGCCGTCGCGCAACTGGTCACCGGCTGCCCGGGCGCCGAGCTGGAGGGCAACCGGCTGGAGCTGATCGGCGAGGCGGTGAAGACGCTCAAGGCGCTGCCGCGTACGAAGGTCTATCTGGACGCGGGCAACGCCGGGTGGATCCCCGACCAGCGCGAGCTGGTCGAGGCGCTGTGGCAGGCCGGGGTCCGGGACGCGGACGGCTTCGCGCTGAACGTGTCCAACTTCCAGACCACACAGGTCAGCAAGGCCTACGGGGACAAGCTGTCCGCCCAGCTCGGCGGCGTCCACTACGTCATCGACACCAGCCGCAACGGCAACGGCCCCTGGCTCGCCCCGAACGACCCCGAGACCTGGTGCAACCCGCCGAACCGCGCCCTCGGCCAGGCGCCCACCACGGCCACCGGCAGTGCCCTCGTCGACGCCTACCTCTGGGTCAAGCGCCCCGGCGAGTCCGACGGCGCGTGCCGCGGCGCCCCGCCCGCCGGCCAGTGGTGGACCTCCTACGCCCTCGAACTCGCCCGCGCGTCCCTCACCCTGCCGGGGTCCCCGTTCAACCCGATGGCGCAGTAGCTCCCCGAACCGCACGGAGCGCCCCCGGCCCGGTGGCCGGGGGCGCTTCGCGTGCTCGCGGTTCGGGCCGGTTCAGCTCACGTGCACCCACTGGGCGTGGGACGGCGTGCCGTCGGCGTTCGTGACGAAGAGCATGTACCAGCCGGTGGGCACCAGCGTCGGGTCGTCGGGGATCCGTACGCTCGGCGAGCCGACGCCCTTCCTCCGGATGGTCAGTTCGACGGAGCGCTGCTCGACGTCCGTCGCGTGCGTGACGGCGCTGGGCCGCATGAGGCGGGCCGTGGCCACCCCGGCCGGGTCGGTGACGTCGAGCTTGGTGGAGCCGCCGCGCTCCAGCCGGAGGACGCGCTGGGACAGACGCGGGCGGGCGCTCTGGTCGCCGTACAGGTAAGGAGGGGTGTAGACCTCGATGCGCTGCTCGAAGACGCCTGGCTGGGTGTCGTCCTTGTCGGCGAAGAGGGGGTTGGAGCCGAACACCGCGATGCGGCCGTCGGGGAGGAGCAGGGCCTCGGTGTGGTAGTCGCGGCCGACGGTCGGGGCGGCGGCGGAGGAGAAGGCGTTCGTGGCGGGGTCGTAGAACTGGGCCTTGAGGATGTCGCTGGCCCGCTTGCCGCGGTAGTCGCCGGAGCCGCCGGTGGTGAACACGGTGTCGTCGGGGGTGAGGACGGCGTTCAGATAGCGGGTGCCCTCGGGCAGGTCGGGACCGTCCTCGTAGCGCGGCTTCTTCGCCTTGAGGTCGACCAGGGCGGTCCGGGGGGTGGAGTTGTGGGACTCGCCGACTCCGCCGCCGCCGAGCAGCATGAAGCGCTGGCGCTGGGCGGGGGGCAGGAGGACGGAGGCGGAGGTCTCGGTCTGGTCGGCCTTCGTCAGCCCGGGGACCTTGGCGAAGGTGTTCTTCTTCAGGTTCCAGATGCCGGGGACGCGGCCCTTGTCGGCGGGTCCGTAGCCGGCGTTGGAGCCGGAGTAGAACAGGTCGCCGCCCTGGGTGAGGAAGAGGGCCGGGTAGGTGGGGAAGTAGCGGTCGGGGCCCTTGGACCACTTACGGGTTTTGGGGTCGAAGATCTCGTTCCTGCCGGGGATGATCTCGCCCATGTCGTCGAGGCCGGAGACGGCGAGCACCCGGCCGTCCTTGAGGGTGACCAGCGTCGGGTACCAGCGGGCCTCGGTCATGGAGTCGACCGGGATGTACCGCTCGGCGACGGGATCGAATTCGTATGCCTCGCGCAGCCCCTGGAAGTCCTTCTTGTCGAGGCCGAGCTTGGCGGCGAGCCCGTAGAGGTTGTCCTTGTCCTTGCCCTTGAGGCCGGGGATCTCGTACTGGTCGGCGGTGTTGCTGATGCCCTTCTCGCCCTGGACGGTGGCCTCGACGTAGACGCGGGCCTCACTGGCGGTGACCTTGACGGTGGACTTGGCCCTGTTCTTGCCCTTGCCCTTGCCCTTGGCCTTGGCCTTGGTGATCTTCTTCGAGGCGCGCGGTACGAGCACGTCGAAGAGCGAGCGGTACTCCCGGCCGGAGGCGCCGCGGAAGATGGTGCCCTTGCGGAAGAGGCGGGGCTTGTCGGGGTCCTCGTTCTTGATGAGCATGGCGCCGCCGGCCCGGGTGACGTCGCCGCCCAGCTTCTCGTAGCGGGCGGTGCCGCCGGCCACCAGGAGCTTGCCGTCGGGCAGTTGGGCATGGCCCGCGCAGAACATGTCCTTGGGGGTGTTGATCTCCTTGAAGGAGTTGTCCGACGGGTCCCACAGGATGCTCTGGAACTTGCCCGCGTTGAAGTTGCGCTGGTCGTTGCCGGAGCCGGCGATCAGCAGCACCTTGCCGGTGTGCAGCAGGGCCGCGTGAATGGCGTTGATCCGGAACTGCTGCGGCACGTCCAGCAGGTCCCAGTGGCCGTACACGGCCTTGTACCCGGGCTGATTGATCTTGTAGTGGTGGTAGGCGCGCTCGGCGAAGCCGACGGCGGCCGGGGCGTTCAGGCCGGCCAGGGCGACGAGTGCGGTGGCACCGAGCGCGGTCTTGCGGAGCTGTGGGCTGGGGCGGTACCTCACGGCGGATTCCTTTACGCGGGGCTGTGCTGTTCTACGCGGGGCTGTGCTGTTCGAGCGGGCGGGATGCGGCGGCGGCCTTCTCCCGGCGGCGTGCGCGGATCCGGTCGCGGTGTACCGCGCCCTGCCATGCCGCGACGGGGGAGAGGGCGATGGTCAGGGCCAGGGCCGCCCAGGTGCGCATCGCGACATGGGTGTGGCCGAGGAAGAAGGAGGCGATGAGCGAACCGCCGAAGACAGCCGCCCAGAAGAGGTGGATGCGGAAGGTGGCGATCCGGTCCGGGCTGGCCGAGTCACCCTTCGGGGTGACCACGAAGCCGGACCTGCGGCGCACCAGTGCCTCGGCCAGGGACCGGGTGTAGAGCGGGGCGGACAGCGCCGACATGACCATCCCGGCCGCGCCCGACGAGCCCTCGGGCTCGTGCGGGCTGACGTTGTGCCGCCGGTTCCAGATGTAGAGGCCGATCTGCAGGGCGGCGGCGTCGCTGTAGAGCATCAGCCAGACCGAGGACTCGATGTGCACGCCCGAGGCCCCGAGGACCAGGAAGAGGGTGCAGGACAGGGCGCCGAGCATCCAGTTGACGGCCGACATCGGGTAGTACGTGACCATCAGCGCGTAGTTGAGCAGCCTGCCGGGGGACAGGACGAACGGCGCTTTCCAGAACTGCTTGAGCACGGTCTCGTACGTTCCCCGACTCCAGCGCAGTTGCTGGCTGAAGAAGTCGGTCCAGGACGACGGGCCCTCGCCGACGGCGAGCACGTCGGGGGTGTAGACCGAGCGCCAGGCGCGGCCGGACTCGGGGTTGCGGGTGCCGTGGATCTCCAGGCCGGTGGCCATGTCCTCGGTGACGGAGTCGTACAGGCCGCCGATCTGCTGGAGCACGGAGACCCGGACCACGTTGTTGGTGCCGACGAACATGGGGGAGCCGTAGGCGTTGCCGGCCCGCTGGATGAGGGCGTGGAAGAGGAACTGCTGGCTTTCGGCGGCCTTGGTGACGGGGGTGTCGTAGTTGCCGTAGACCTGGGGGCCGACGACGAAGGCGACATCGGGGTCGCGGAAGTAGCCGAGCATCCGCTCAAGGAAGTTGGGCAGCGGGATGTGGTCGGTGTCGACGCAGGCCATGAAGTCGTAGGCGTCGCCGTGGGCGTCGAGCCAGGCGTTGTAGTTTCCGTGCTTGGTCTTCGCGCGGAAGGCGCCCTTGGGCTGGTTCCACCTCTCGATGTCCTTGCGGGTGAAGTGGTGCACGCCGAGCCGGTCGCAGAACCGCTTGACCTCGGGGTCGTCGCCCTCGTCCAGCAGCCAGACGTCCAGCGGGCCGTCGTGGCGGAGCCCGACCGCGCCCTCCAGGGTGGCGCGGACCATCTCCAGCGGCTCCTTGCCCGGCACGAAGGTGGTCAGGAAGGCGACCCGGGTACCGGGTTCGGCGGTGACCGGCACCGGGTCGCGCGCGACGAGGGTGGCGTGCGCGTTGGAGACGACGGTGACCACGCGGAAGAGCTCGATGAGCCCGATCGACACCAGCATCACGTTGTCGGCGATGGTCGCCCACGGCGGTACGTACTGGCGGTGGACCCAGTGCTGCGGCTGCATCAGCCAGACGAGCAGCAGGAGGGAGACCACCGGTGCGGCGGCGAGCAGTAAGGCGGTGCGTACCTTGTGCGGGCTCTCGGCGAGCAGGCTGCGGTACTGGACGCGATAAGTCTGACCGGGCTTCAGTTCGGGTTCTGTGAGGGGTCCCGCGAGGCGGCTGAAGCGCTCGTAGTCGTACACGGGAACGGAATCCGCCCCCGGGTCAGCGGCCTCTTCGGCCTCCGACGCGGGGGCCGGCACGATCGTGGGCTGGTGGTCGGTGGTCGGCCGGGTGCTGCTCGGCGAGATCGTCACGACACCCCCGTAGGCGTTGTGAGGGGAGAAATGGCAAGGAATCTGGAGCTATTACCTGTAACGAAAACAAATGTGATGATGGGGAGATCGGCTTACAGAAGCTAACAAATCATCCTTATCGTTTAACGGACAGACGGATCTTCGGCGTGGCGTCAGGGGTGGCGGGACCATTGCTGAGGAAAGGCGGCGGCCGATACGCTGCGTACGCTCGCGTTCGCCATACCGATCAACTTCCGGAATCTCGAACGCCCGGATCACTCGAACACGTCGTCGGAGAGAGCAGAGATGGGACGCCTGGTACCAGCCGTTACCCGAGCCCTGGACATCCTGGAGCTCTTCCTCGAAGGCGACGGCACCATGTCCGCGCCCGAGATCACCCGCAAGCTCGGTCTGCCGCGCACCACGGTGCACGAACTCGTCACCACGCTCGCCGCCCGCAACTATCTCGTGCCGTTGCCCGGACAGCCCGGCCGCTACCGGCTCGGGGTACGGCCGTACCAGCTCGGCAGCCGCTACGCCGAGCAGCTGGACCTGGCCGCCGAGGGGCAGCAGGTGGCCCGCGCGGTCGCCGAGACCTGCGACGAGACGGTGCACGTCGCGATACTCGAAGGCACCGACGTCATCTACATCGCCAAGGTCGACAGCACGCACGCGGTACGGATGGTCTCCGCCGCCGGACGGCGACTGCCCGCCCACTGCACCTCGGTCGGCAAGATGCTGCTCGCCTCGCTGCGCCCCGATGCCCTGGACGCCCGGCTCCCCGAGGACCGGCCGCTCGCCGCGATGACCCCGCACAGCATCACCTCGCCGCATGAACTGCGCCGCGAACTGGCCGCGATCCGCGAGCGCGGCATCGCCGTCGAGCAGCGTGAGTCCAACCCCGACGTGTCGTGCGTCGCCGCGCCCGTGAGGGATTCGGCCGGACAGGTCGTGGCCGCGCTCAGCATCTCCGTACCGATGATCCGCTGGAGCGAGGAGCGGCTGACCGAGCTGACGGAGTTGGCGGTCAAGGGCGCCGCCGAGCTGTCGGAGCGGCTCGGCCACCGGGGGCGCGCGCTGTGAGAGCGGCTTGGGCGTCGGCTTGCGTGCCGACTTGCGTGCCGGGTGCACCGGGCAGGCGTAAGGCGGGACGTGCCAGGTCAACCGGGGCCGCCGCCCGGGAGGGAAGAGCGTGAGCATGGCGATAGAGCTGGCCTTCAAGGCCGATGCGGTACTGGGTGAGGGACCGACCTGGGATCCGGTGGCCGCCCGGCTGATCTGGGTGGACATCCTCGCCTCGCGGGTCCACTGGTACGACCCCGGGTCCGGCGGGGAGTCCCTGATGGCCACCGAACAGCACGTCGGCGCCGCCAAGCCGCGCGCCGGCGGCGGCATCGTGGTCAACCTCCGCGACGGCGTGGGGCTCTACGACGCCGACGGCGCCTTCCGCTGGCTGCACCGCGAGCCGGTGCCGGGCCGGCGGGGCAACGACGCGGCCGTGGACGCCGTCGGCGCACTCTGGGCCGGCACCATGCGGTACGACGAGGCCCCCGGCGGCGGCACCCTGCGCCGGGTCCTCCCGGACGGCACCGCGGTCCCGGTCCTGGACGACGTCAGCGTCAGCAACGGCACCGACTGGAGCCCCGACGGCACCCTGATGTACTACGTGGACAGCCCCACCCGGCGCGTCGACGTCTTCGACGCGGACCCCGGCACCGGCGACCTGCGCAAGCGCCGCACCTTCGCCACCGTCGAGGACGGCGCCGGCTTCCCCGACGGCCTCACCGTGGACGCCGACGGCTGCGTCTGGGTCGCCCTGTGGGACGGCTCCGCGGTGCGTCGCTACACCCCCAAGGGCAAGCTCGACCGCGTCGTCGAGGTGCCGGCCGGGCGCCCGACCGCGTGTGCCTTCGGCGGTCCGCAGCTCACCGACCTCTACATCACGACCGCCACCACGGGGCTCGGCGAACGCGCGCTGGCCGAACAGCCGCTCGCCGGATCGGTGCTGGTGGTGCCCGATGCGGGGCAGGGTATGCCGGATGTTCCATTTGCGGGCTGAAGCCCAGACGTAAACCCATACGTCACAGGCTTCACGACATCCACACGGGATCGTGAGCAACTCTTATGCACGCTCTGCGGAGTAGTCACATATTGTGCCCGGAATATGGACTACTGCTCCGCCTGCCGACGGCACATCAATGGCGCCCTGTCATGCCCGGGGTGTGGCACGCCCGCTGAGGAACTCGGCGCGCGCGTGGCCGCGGCTGCCGGCGCGCCCGCGTCCGGTGGCGCCGACGACGGAGTCCAGTCGGCGGTGGACGAGGGCGGCGGCCGCGCCGCACGGCGCCGTGCCGAGCAGCGCGGCGGCGGTCGCTCGTCGCGCGGTTCCCGCCGGGCGCGGGGGCGCAGCCGGTCGCGGCTGGTCGTCGGCTCGGTGGTCGGCGCCGGGATCGTGCTCCTCGTCGGCGTGAGCGTCGCCGAACTGCCCATCGTCAGCTACGTCAGCGGTGCCACCGCCACGGACTCCTCGTCCGCCGACTCCAGTACCGCCAACGGCAAGGACGGCGCCAGCGCTTCGCCGGGGGCCTCCGGCAGCGCCGGCAGCGGGACGTCGGTCGATCCCCTGTCCGACGTGTCGGCGTCCGCCTCCGCCAGCGCCAAGAAGAAGGCCAAGGCCTCCGCCAGCGCCTCCGCGTCGGCCACCGGCACGGCCACCGCCTCCGGCGACATCACCACCGCCCCCGCGACGACCTCGGCCGCCACGTCAGCCCCGGCGTCCGACCCCACCTCGGCGGATCCGACGCCCACCACGAAGTCTCCGTCGCCCTCGCCGACGTGCACGCGTGTGCTGTGGTGGTGCAGCTGAGGGGTGTCCCCCTCTGTAGGTCCCGCGGGTTCCTTGGGTTCCGCGGGTTCCGCGGGTTCCGCGGGTTCTGCGGGTTCCGCGGGGCGTTTCCTTGGTCCGCGCCGGCTGCGCGGGGTCGCGTCGGGGGGTAGTGGGCTCCGATTTATTTGACATCATGAAACATCAAGGGCACCGTTTGTTAAGAACCTCAACCTTTTGAAAGGCATCCCCCTCATGCCGAAGAGTCGTGAATGGCACCTGGTCGCCCGCCCCCACGGGTGGCCGAAGCCGGAGGACTTCGCCCTGCGCGAGACCGAGGTCGGCGAGCCCGGCCCGGGCCGGCTCCTGGTGCGCAACGAGTACGTCTCCGTGGACCCGTACATGCGCGGCAGGATGAATGCCGCCAAGTCCTACGCGGCGCCGTTCGACCTGGACCGGCCCATGCAGGGCGGCGCGGTCGGCGAGGTCGTCGCCTCGAACGCGGAGGGCTTCGCGCCCGGCGACCATGTGCTGCACTTCGACGGGTGGCGCGAGTTCGCCCTGGTGAACGCGAAGTCCACGGTCAAGGTCGACCCGTCACTGGCGCCGCTCAGCACCTACCTCGGCGTGCTCGGGATGACCGGCCTGACGGCGTACGCGGGCCTGCTGCGGGTCGCGGCCTTCAAGGAGGGCGAGGCGGTCTTCGTGTCCGGCGCGGCCGGCGCGGTGGGCAGCCAGGTGGGGCAGATCGCCAAGCTCAAGGGCGCGTCGCGGGTCATCGGCAGTGCGGGCTCCGACGAGAAGGTCAAGCTGCTCGTCGAGGAGTACGGCTTCGACGCGGCCTTCAACTACAAGAAGGGCCCCGTCGCCGAGCAGCTCGCGGCGGCCGCGCCCGACGGCATCGACGTCTACTTCGACAACGTCGGCGGCGAGCACCTCGAAGCGGCCATCGGCGCCCTCAATCTGCGCGGCCGCATCGCCATCTGCGGCCTGATAGCCCAGTACAACGCCACCGAGCCCACCCCCGGCCCGCGCAACATGGCGAAGGTCCTCCAGAACCGGCTGCGCATCGAGGGCTTCCTGGTCGGCGACCAGTACGACCTCCAGCCGCAGTTCGTCCAGGAGGTCGGCGGCTGGCTCGCCGAGGGCAAGCTGCACTACCGCGAGACGGTGGTCGAGGGCATCGAGAACAACCTGGAGGCCTTCTTCGGCCTCCTGCGGGGCGAGAACACCGGCAAGATGCTGGTCAAGCTGTAGCGATTGGCTGCGAAGGCGTAAGGACCGCCCTCCCTGGGAGGGCGGTCCTTACGCCTTGCTGTTGTGTCTTGTTGCGTTTTGTTACGTCTTCTGCGTCTTCGGCGCTTCGTCCGTCAGCAACCTCACGAAGTCGCGGAAGGACGCCGGCATGTCCACCGCCTCCGGGTCGTGCAGCCACTGGACCTGGAGGCCGTCCATGATGGCGACCAGCAGCGGCGCGGCCTGCTCGGGGGTGAGGCCGCCGGGGAGTTCGTCGCCGTACTCGTTGCGGAGGGACTCGACCGCGTTGCGGCGGACCCAGCTGTAGCGGTCCTTGAAGTACTCGCGGGCGGGGTGGTCCTCGGTGACGCTGTCGCCGGCGAGGACGGTGAAGACCTGGACGATGCCGGGGCGGGTGGCGTTGTACTCGACGAGGTTGGCCATCATCTCCATCGGCCAGGCGCTGCCGGCCATGGCGGCGGAGGCCATGTCCCACTGGTCCCGGATCTCCAGCACGGCGATGAGCAGCGCTTCCTTGGTGGGGAAGTAGTGCAGCAGCCCCTGCTGGGTGAGGCCCACGCGTTCGGCGACCGCCGCGAGGGAGGCACCCCGGTAGCCGCGCTCGGCGATGACCTCCAGGGCGGCCTGGATGATCTCCGCCTTGCGGTCCTCGTTGCGCGTCGCGCGCCCGAGTCCGCGGCCGCTGTCGTGTGCTTTCACGTTTGTGAGCCTAGCTTGCGTGTTCGGGCCGTGGAGGTTTGGTTATAACGTAAGCATAACAACCCCTACCGATCAATAGGTCGCCCGGTTCAGGATGTCCACCAGGTGACACGGGCGTTTCTCCGCTCGGCCCTGCTTTCGCCCACCCTCATAAGGGAGTTGGCTCCATGAGCACCAGTCCTGACATCGAGCGCGCGAACGCCGTCGAGGCCGCGCTCGGCAAGCTCGACCTCGACACCAAGGCAGGACTGCTGGCCGGGCAGGACATGTGGTCGCTGCCCGCGGTGCCCGAGATCGGACTGGGCTCGCTGGTGATGTCGGACGGCCCGGTCGGTGTGCGCGGTGTGCGCTGGACGGCCGACGACCCCTCCGTCGCGCTGCCCAGCCCCACCGCGCTCGCCGCGACCTGGGACCCCTCGCTGGCGCGGCGGGCCGGAAATCTGCTGGCTCAGGAGGCCCGCCGCAAGGGGGTCCACGTGCTGCTCGCCCCGACCGTCAACCTGCACCGGTCGCCGCTGGGCGGCCGGCACTTCGAGGCGTACTCCGAGGACCCGTACCTCACTGGTGAGATCGGCGGCGGGTATGTCGCCGGTGTCCAGGAGGGCGGCGTCGGCACCACGGTCAAGCACTTCGTCGCCAACGACGCCGAGACGGATCGTTTCACGGTGGACAACCTCGTCGGCGCCCGGGCTCTGCGCGAGCTCTACCTCGCCCCCTTCGAGGCCATCGTCAAGAACGCCCACCCCTGGGGCATCATGGCCGCCTACAACTCGGTCAACGGCCACACCATGACCGAGCACCGCTACCTCCAGAACGAGGTCCTGCGCGGCGAGTGGGGCTTCGACGGCTACATCGTCTCCGACTGGATGGCCGCGCGTGACACCGTCGGTGCCATCCGGGGCGGGCTCGACGTGGCCATGCCCGGCCCGATGACCGTCTACGGCGAGGCGCTCGCCGCCGCCGTACGGGACGGGCAGGTCGAGGAGTCGGTCGTCGACGACGCCGTACGGAATGTGCTGCGGCTGGCTGCGAGGGTCGGGATCCTCGACACCGCTCCGGCCGCCGTCGCGGAGGCCGACCGCCCCGCCGGGATCGACGGCGACGCCCTCGCCCGCGAGATCGCCCGCCGCTCCTTCGTCCTCGTACGCAATGAGGATGCGGCCCTGCCGCTGGACGCCGCCCGGACCCGCAAGGTCGCCCTCATCGGCGCGGCCGCGCGCGACGCACGCGTTCTCGGCGGCGGCTCCGCGCAGGTCTTTCCCGACCACGTCGTCTCGCCGCTCGACGGCCTCACCGCGGCCCTGCCCGAGGGCGCGCTGACGTACGCCGTCGGCGCCGACCCCAGCGAGGAACTCGGCGCGGCCGAGCAGGGGTTCGAGCTGCGAGCCGTCTGCCGGGACGCCGACGGCCAGGTCATCGGCACGTCCTCCCTGCCGGGCGGCCAGGTGCAGTGGATGGGCAACGACCTGCCCGAGGGCGTCACGTACGACGCTCTGTACAGCGTCGAGATCACCGGCACCTTCACCCCGCGTGAGTCCGGCGCCCACCACTTCGGGACCCGGGGGCTGGGTGGGTTCAAGCTGGTTGTCGACGGTCATGTCGTCTTCGACGGCGTCCAGGAACTCGGCCCTGAGACGGATCCTTTCGAGGCGTTCTTCGGCGCACCGCTGGACCGGGGCGAGGTCACGCTCGTGGCCGGCAAGGCGGTCGAGGTCTCACTCGGGTACGTCGTCTTCAAGATCGAGGACATGCCGATCCGCGCCGTCGCCTTCTCCCTCGTCCACGGCAATCCGCCCCGCGACGCGGACGAGTTGATCGCCGAGGCCGTCGAGGCCGCGCGCGACGCCGACACGGCGATCGTCGTGGTCGCCACCACCGAGCGCGTCGAGTCCGAGGGCTTCGACCGCAAGGACCTGCGGCTGCCCGGCCGCCAGGACGAGCTGGTCGCGGCGGTCGCCGCGGTCAACCCGCGGACGGTGGTGATCGTCAACTCCGGCTCCCCAGTGGAGCTTCCGTGGCGCGAGGACGTGGCGGCGGTGCTGCTCAGCTGGTTCGCCGGGCAGGAGGCGGGGGCGGCGCTGGCGGATGTCCTGCTGGGGGAGGCGGAGCCCGGGGGGCGGCTGCCGAGCACGTGGCCGGTGCGGTTCGAGGATGTTCCGGTGAGTGAGGTCGTCCCGACGAAGGGTGAGCTGTCGTACGACGAGGGCGTTTTCATCGGGTACCGGGCGTGGGAGCGGGCGGCCGGTGTGGCTCCTGCGTACGCCTTCGGGCATGGGCTCGGGTACACCGAGTGGGCCTACGAGTCCATCGAGCTCACCGGGTCCACGGTGCGGGTGCGGGTGCGCAACGCGGGGCTGCGGGTCGGTCGTGAGGTCGTCCAGGTCTACGTCGCGCCGGCGGGTGCCTCCGCTGAAGCGGTGGAGCGGCCGGCTCGGTGGCTCGCCGGGTTCGCGTCTGTCCGGGCCGTGCCCGGCGAGACCGTCGAGGCGGAGGTCGTCCTCCCCGAGCGCGCCTTCCAGGTCTGGGACGAGGCAGCCTGCGCCTGGGCCACCGTTCCGGGTACGTACGCCGTCGAGGCCGGACGCAGCGTTGCCGACCGGCGCGTTGGTGTTCCGCTCACGATCTGACTCTGGGTTTTGCCGGTGCCGGTGCCGGTCCGGGGCCTCCGGGGCTGGGGGTCCTGGACCGACATATTTACGTGCGTGACGGGTCCGTCCGTTGCCTTGCCCGGCATGCCGCACA